>DATKHW010000866.1:0-5630 GCA_035546275.1 Gemmataceae bacterium | reverse complement strand
CCCCCCCCCCCCGCCGCTCGTCCTGCGTCGTCACGCCTTGGCCGGAACCTCAAATCCCTTGCGGTACTCGCGCGTTAGCATCGCATCGGCTTCCTTGTCGCCGATGAACGTCTCGGTCTGCGGATCAAGCTTCAGCCGGCGGCCGACGCGGCACGGGGTTTCGGTCAGCGACACCTGATTGTCCACGAGGTGCTTTTCCATCCGCTCAAACGTCTCGTCGGCCCACTGGTAGGTGAGGGCCTCGGGGACCTTGTCGAAGGGTCTCTCCGTGCCGAGCCGGTAGCTGATGTTGCCGAGGTGGCACAGGGCGCTGGAGATGTGACCTTCCTCGATGTCGGCGTGGAGCAGTTCCGGCTTGCCGCTGCGGACGGCCGCCACGAAGTTGGCGAAGTGGTCGCCGCCGCCGCCGAACTTCTTGATCAGCTCGCCGCTGTTGGTGAATGCGATGGCGTCCGAGTAGTCCGGGATGACGAGGTAGCCCTCGCTGCCGTAAATGATGTTGCCGACCTTGGCGTTGCGCAGGGCGTCGGTTTTGAGGCCGCGCACCTCGAAGATCAACTCGGCGTCGCCGTAATCGAACACGCAGATCTGCGTGTTAGCCGTCTGGCCGTCGTCGGTGTAGCCGAACCGGCCGCCGAGGCTGAAGACGCTCTGGGCCAGCTCGCTCTTGCCGAGCGCCCAGCGGGACTTGTCCATCTCGTGAATGCCTTGGTTGCCGAGGTCGCCGCAACCGTAGTCCCAGAACCAGTGCCAGTCGTAGTGGAACTGCTTCCGCATCACCGGCTCCAGGGGGGCCGGGCCGGTCCAAAGGTTGTAATCGACCGTCTTAGGAGGCTCCTGCGGGCCGCTGACCTTGCCGATGCTGCCGCGCGGCTTGTAACAGAGGCCGCGGGCCACGGTGATTTTGCCTAGCTTGCCGTCGCGGAGGAACTGCATCGCCTCGATCAGGCCAGTGCTGCTGCGGCTCTGCGTGCCGGCCTGGCACAGCAGCTTCGTCTTGCGGGCGACCTCGACGACGCGGCGCCCTTCGCTGACGTTGTGGCTGACCGGCTTCTCGACGTAGACGTTTTTGCCGTTTTGCAGACCCCAGATGGCGGCGAGCGAGTGCCAGTGGTTCGGCGTGGCGATCGAGATGACGTCGATGTTCTTGTCCTCGACGACTTTGCGGATGTCTTGTTCATACTGCGGCATCGTGCCCTGTGCCTTTTCGGCGGCCTTCATGGCATCGCCGATGACGGCGGAGTCGGCGTCGCAAATGGTCGTGACGACGCAGTTGTTTTTGCCGGCGAAGCCGTGGACGTGGTCTTTGCCGCGGCCGTGGACGCCGATGACGGCCACGCGCAGCTGGCTGCCAGCGTCGGTGGATTTCGCGTCCTTCTCGGATTTGTCGCCGGCGATCGCCTTGCCGAAACCGCCGGCCGCGGCCAGAGCGGCTAGCACAGCCGAGTCCTTGATAAAGTCACGCCGATTGAGAGAACTCATCGCGAACACTCCTCGTGGGGAGGCGGGAACAGGTGGGTGGAAATCGGGGCTTTTCCTCACTGTACCCGCCGGCCGGTGCGGGTCAATCATTTCTTCCTTTTTTTGGGCGCTTTATCATGCCCGCCGGGCCGCCTTGCCGTGGGCGGAATGTTTACGGCTCAACTGTTTGCGATGCTAATCGCGACGATGACGCCGCCGACGATCAGGCCGATGACGATGCTCACCACGACGTAAATGGCGATGCGGCCGCCGTTGTAGTCGCCGTGAACGCCGTTGTACGTCGTGCCGCAGCGGTGGCAGCGGACGCAGTTGATGATGGCCGGGCCGATCCAGCCGCCCCAGAACGTCCAACCAATTTTGGTCGCGTCTTCACAGCCGCAGCTGGGGCAAGGCGCCCATTCGGGCCCGCGGCGGCGACGCATCATCCGGGGATCGGGCGGGTAGTCGTCGTCGCGCGGCGGCCGGCGGCGCGGATCGTCGTAATCCGGCCTTCGCTGGCCTGGCCGCGGCGCCACGTAAGGATCGTCGGCCGGCGGGAGAGGCGGCATCGCCGCGCTGGGCGGCCGGGGTCGGGGCATGGCCTGCTCCGGCTGGGCGACCGCGCCGAGCGGCGGCACCATGAGGACGCCCTGGCAGTTAGGGCATCGCACCTTTTTCCCGGCATACTGGTCGGCGACGTTGAGGGTCTTCCCGCAGTTCGGGCAATTGATGGCGGCCATCTTTGGTCCCCGGACGAGGTTGTGGAGAGTGAATCGGCGCATGGCGCCGGTTGGATCATAAGCGGGGAAAGGGGGAGCGTCAACGGGCTGCGCTACTGGCCGCGCGACGCCGTGCCGCGCCGCGAGCTGCCGATGGGCATGCCTTCCATGAGCGGCCGGCCGGCCACCACGAAATCGCGGTCGTGCAGGTAGTCGCGCAAGCGGCGATAAAGGGAATAGCTGTCCGAGTAGACCCAGAACGTGACCGCGGTGGTTTTCGGATCGAGCGCGTCCACCACCTTGCGGAAGTCAGACGTGGCGGCGAGGGCCGCATCTGCGCCCTCGCCGCGCATTTCGGCGACCGGCTCGACCATCCAGCTGATGCTGTAGCTGAACTGCATTCCTGGGGCGGGCGGCCCGCCCGGTCCGTCCACGGCGCCGCGTTCGCGTTCCAGGTCGTAGTGCATGCGGAAGGCGCCGACCGGATCGGTGGCGCCTTCCACTTCCCACTGCGTCGCCAACTGTCGGGCTTTGCTTTCGCGCTCTCGGTTCATCTGCTCCAGCATGGCGCCCACGTCGATCAGCGTGACGCGGCCGCCCTTGCACTCGAAGAACAGCTCCTCCGTTTGCAGCGCCTGGCTGACTGGCGTCTTGTAGCGCAGGGCGTGTTTCGCCGGCGGCGCCGACTTTTGGAGCTTTTCCAGCTCCGCGCTGACGTTCTGGACCCGGCTGCGGATTTCCGGCAGCGACAAGGCGGCCGTCTCCACCTTCTTGCCGTGATCGGCCGCTGCCTGTTCCGCCGCGGCTCGCTGCGCCTGCAGGGCTTGCAGCCGAGCGGTTTCATTCGTCAGCTTGTGTTCCGTTTCCGTACGCAGGTCACGCGCCTGTTCCCACTGGTGAAGCTGATCCAGGAGCTGCTGCTGCGCCGCCGCCAAGGCGCGGCGTTGCTGCTCCAGATCGTCGGCCAATCGGTCCGGCGGCGCCGGCGGCTCGGGCGCATCCACCGGCTCATTGTCCGCCAGCGGCGCCGTCGCGGGCGTCGTGGTCGGCGTGGGATGATAGGACCGCGCTCCCACCCAGGCGACGAGGATCAGACGCAGAATGATGCCGACGACGTTGGCCACGACATCGAGAAACGAGTCGAAGCTGAAGGGGATTTCGCGCTGGGGGCGGCGGCGTCGGATCATGGCTTATCAAGGGGTCAGGGGTCAGGGGTCAGGAGTCGGGGGATCGCTAACGCCTGACCCCTGACCGCGGACCCCTGCTAATGTCTGGTAACAATCGCCGACACGTCATCGTCTGGCGTCAGCGGCTGCGCGGTCTTCGGGGCGGCCAGGCCGTCCAGCAGCGGGTAGGCCAGGTGGTACGCCCGGCCGGCGTCGGGATGCACCAGGAATCGCACCTCGGGACGGTAAGGCGCATCGCCGGGCCGCACCGTCGCTTGTTTGCGACTAATGAGCTGCTGAATGGTTTGCATGAGCGGGTTGCCGACTGATGGATTGGCCAGCGCCGACGCCGGTATCAGCAATTGCGTCGGGTAAATCACCACTCCTTCCGGCTTGCATTCCACATAGATGATCCAGTCGCGGTCGCCGCTCAGCCGGGCCGGCCGCATGGTCGGCGCGGGTCGGCTGCTGTTCGGCAACAGCGGCGGCGGCGGCGCGCGAAGGAACGGATCATCGTCCGTGCCGTCCGCGGCAGCAGGGTGCAGCGGGGCCGGCGTCGCCTTGGCGGCGGCCGCAGCCGTCGCTGGCGACGCCACGGGGGGCAGCCCATCGGTCGGCCCGCCGGCGCCACGGACGGCCGCTGCAGATCCGCCGTTTTGGGACTCGTTGGGCGAGCCGGTCGATTGCGGCGCTCGTGTTGCGGCGCCGTTCGGCTCGGCAGCGGCGCTCGGCGGCGGACCGGGAACCGGCGGCGATGTGTTTGCTGGTCCATTCGAGCCGGACCCGGCGGTGGCGAGGGCTTGCTCCGTGGTCAAGCCGCTTGGCGGACTTCCAGACGAGCCGGCCACGGACGGCGGTCCCGCGCTCGCCGGACCACCGGCGCTCGATCCGGCAATGGACGGTCTCCCGGCCGCACCTTGCCCTGGCGAGCCAGAGCTTCCCCGCGGTCCAGCCGTATCCGGCGTCAAGGCGCCATATTGCGACCCGGCTTGTCCGTCGGCCGGGCCAGGTTCCGCCGAAGCGCCGGGCGTGACTCGCGCGGCGCCACCCACGGACAGCCCCGCCGCGGCAGGACGATCTGCGCCTTCGGCCGGCGCACCCACTCCAGGCGTCTCAAGCGCACCGCCGGTTGGGCGGCCCAAGCCGCCCGGCGTTCCTGCTGGTTCCACGGGCCCAGCGACGCCAAGCTCGCCAGCTGCCGACGTCCCCGCCGATGCGATCGGACCGAAGTCAGGTTTGACGCCTATCGGCGGCTTCCCCGGAGGCGTTGCGGACGATGCTGCCGCTGGCGGCTTGGCGGGCGCCATCCATGCTTGCGCTCGCGCAGTCCCATCGTCGGCGGGAAAGTCGAGGGCCCAGTCGGCGTCGATGAATTCGTATCCAAAATCGACCTTGAGGCCCCGCAGGGCTTCGCGCAGCCGGTAGTAGCTGACTACGCCGTCCGGCCGCACCAGCAGCATCAGATACGGAGCGAATGCCGCCGCCTGATCCGGCGGCAGCTGTTCCTTCTGCCGGGCGAGCCGTGCTTGTACTTCCTGCTGAGCGTCGGTCGCGATGCGCGACTCCGGCAGCGACAGCCGATCCGGGTGGAAGATTAGCTGATCCCCGGCGCATTCGATGTAGAGCGGCCGGCGGCTGTCGCCGCGTTTGCCGTTGTACGGGACCACGGAATAGGTCTTTTGTTGCTTTTCCCGCGCCGTTTTGAGATCGGCCAGGGCGCGTTCCATCGCTGCCAACTCGGCCGTCATCTGTTCGCGTTCCTTGCGAGAAGCCTCTGACGCCGCCGCGTCCTTCGTCTCCTCATTGCGTACCTGGAGAATCGCTTTTTGCTCAGTCTCCTCTTGGGCGTGCGCGGCGTCAATCTTCTGTTGCAGACCGGCTTCTTCGGCCTGCTCCGCTCGGAGACGATCGGCGGCCTGGGCGAACTGGGCGCGCACCGACTGGGTCTGGCCTTGTGCCTCCGCGATCTGGCTTTCCAGGTGAGCGTGTTCCGCTTCGGCTTCCTGCTGGCGCTGCTCCCGCGCCGCGCGGGCGGCCTCGCGTTCCTGTTCCCGTGCGGCTCGGCGCGCTTCCGCGTCCCGCGCCGCCTCCTCGGCGGCATGACGAGTCGCTTGCTCCAGACGGGCGCGGGCGGCATCGTGCGCTCGCCGATCCATAACGAGCAGCACGAGCAGCAGCGCCCCCATCGCGCACAGCAGCACGGCGAGGAAGGGGAAGGTGGATACCTGCAGCTTGTGGCGTCGGCGTCTCATGCCGCTTTCCCCAGCCGCAGCGGCGGCCCGGA
>DATKHW010000865.1:0-5945 GCA_035546275.1 Gemmataceae bacterium | reverse complement strand
TCGCAAGTGGCGAATCACTTCAGCTCCACCGACCAGTACGCATTATCGAGGAACGTCTTCCACGATTGGTACTTGCTGTTGGTCATCTTGAGGTTGAGCATCGGGCTGCGCTTGGGCTTTTCCGGCTTGCGAATGAGGTGCATGTGCGCCTCTTTCGGCGTGCGGCCGCCTTTCTTGACGTTGCAAGCGACGCAGGCGCAAACGATGTTCTCCCAGCTGCTGACGCCGCCCTGGCTGCGCGGCGCCACGTGGTCGAGGCTCAATTCCGAGGTCGGGAACTTCTTGCCGCAGTACTGGCACTGGTTGTTGTCGCGGGCGAAGATGTTCCGCCGGTTGAATTTAACCGTCTGCCGCGGCATGCGGTCAAACCCGATCAGGCGAATGACGCGTGGGGCCTGGATTTCGCTGTGCACCGTGCGGACCCAGTCGTCGTCCTCCTGCCGGAAATTGCGCGCCCTAAACTCGCTGACCTCGCGCCAGCTGGCGAAGTCGTAGGTGGCGAATTGACCGTCCTCCAGGCTCACCACCTCGGCCAGCTCCTTGAACAGCAGGCAGAAGGCCCGCCGCACAGAGATGATGTGTACGGCCATGAACAGCTTGTTCAGGACCAGCACGCTGGCGTCCAGGGCGGAGTTGGGATTGGGATTCATGGATTCCCTTTCTCGTGGGATGCCTGGCCGAACTCAACCGCCTTGGCGGAGTCCTCATGCTCCTTCACGTATCGACGCACCAGCGTGGGGTCGGGTTCGAGTTTTGTTTATACTAACAGTCGCATCACCGGGCAGGCAAGCGCTTGCTCGGCGGCGCGGCCGTGAAAGTTCGTTGAAGGCGAGCAGCCCATGAGCAGCGACTCTCCCCGCTCCGATCCGCGCTTGGAAGAGGAACGGCTCGTCCACGCCCTGGTCAGCCGCGGCCTGACGTCGATGGAGGAAGCGCAGGCGTGCCGCGCGGCCGCGGGCGATCCAACCGGCGCCGACGCGCTTTTGGCTCGGTTGACGGCGGCGGGGGCGCTGACCGCATCCCAGGCCAGGCGGGCCAAGAAGGAGCTCGCCGCCCTTTTGGGACAGCAAATTCCCGGATACTTGCTGCAGGAGAAGCTGGGTCAGGGCTCGATGGGCGTGGTTTACAAGGCTCGCCAGGTGAGCATGGACCGCCAGGTAGCGGTGAAACTGCTGCATCCGAAACTGGCGGCCGACCCCGAATTCATGACGCGGTTGACGCGCGAGGCCCACGTCGCCGCGAAGCTCAGCCACAACAACATCATCCAGGCCATCGACGTCGGCTCGGCCGGCGCGCTGCGTTATTTCGTGATGGAGTTGGTGGAAGGCAAAACCATCCGACAGGAGCTGGACGCCGGCAAAGTGTACGAGGAAAAGGATGCGCTGGAGATCATCATCCAGATTGCGCAAGCTCTGGGGCACGCCTCGAAGCGCGGCCTGGTGCATCGGGACGTGAAACCGGCCAACATCGTGCTGACCGCAGATGGTGTAGCGAAGCTGGCCGATCTGGGAATGGCCCGCGATGCGGCCGACCTGACGCAGGCGAAGAGGGAGCGCGGCCTGACGATCGGCACCCCGTATTACATCGCTCCGGAGCAGATCCGCGGCCGCGGCGACATCGATGTGCGAGCCGACCTCTACTCGCTGGGCGCCACGCTATACCACATGACGACGGGCCAGCCGCCCTTTCCCGGCAAGGACGTGGACCGCATCCTGGACTGTCATCTCAAGGAGGAGCTGACGCCGCCGGATCACATGAACCAACGATTGTCGTCGGGATTGGGCGAGGTGGTGGAATTCCTTATGGCCAAGGACCGCCGGCAACGCTACGCCAGCGCCGACGATTTGATAATCGACTTGGAATGTCTGCTGTCTGGCGATCCGCCCAAGCTGGCGCGGAAAAAGATTGAAGAAGGGACGCTGCGCGAATTGGCCGAGGGCGACGCCGACGATGAAGAGGAGCAAGGCCATCCGTCGGGGCCGCCGCTTCCCTGGGTGTGGATCGGCGTCCTGGGCGGGCTGCTGGGACTGAGCGTACTCATGAACCTCATTCAGCTGATGCATCGCTGACGCGAGAATCTGACATGAAACGGCTCTGGATGCATCTATTGCCGCTGATTCTCCTGGCGGGAATCGCGGTGGGCGGCGCCGACTCCGATGCTCCAGACGCCGAAACCGTCGCCGGCTGGCTCAACTATGAAAAGAATCCCGTGCTCGGCGGCAATTTAGGCACTTGTTTCGACGTCTCCGTGCTGCGAGACGGCGACAAGTTTCGCATGTGGTTCTCGTGGCGGCCCAAGCACAGCATCGCCCTGGTGGAGAGCGACGACGGCCTTCACTGGAGCGAGCCCGCAATCGTCCTTGGGCCCGATAAATCTTCGGGCTGGGAGGACGATATCAACCGGCCGGTGGTCGTTTCAGTAGAAGGCATGTATCGCATGTGGTACACCGGCCAGGCCAAGGGCAAATCATGGATCGGCTGCGCCGCCAGCGACGACGGCAAGCAGTGGCGACGGCTAAGCGCTCGTCCGGTCCTCGCGGCCGAGCAGCCCTGGGAGGGGGCGGCCGTCATGTGCCCCCATGTTCTATACGACGCGGACAAGAAGACTTACCGGATGTGGTATTCCGGCGGCGAACAATACGAACCGAATGCTATTGGCTTTGCGACCAGCGACGACGGCCTGAAATGGACGAAGCACGAGAAGAACCCAATCTTCCGGCCGGAACCGAATAACGGCTGGGAGAAAGAACGGGTGACCGCCTGTCAGGTGCTGCAGCAGGGCGACGGGTATGTGATGTTTTACATCGGTTTCGCCGACCGAGACCATGCCCAGATTGGCTTGGCCCGATCCAAGGATGGGATCGCGGACTGGAAGCGCCATCCCGCCAACCCGATCATCCGGCCGGGCAAGGGAAACTGGGACGCGGACGCCGTGTACAAACCGTTCGCCCGCTTCGACGGTAAACGATGGCTGCTGTGGTACAACGGTCGACGGGGCGGCGTCGAGCAGATCGGCGTTGCAATACACGACGGCGAGGACCTCGGCTTCTGAACCGACGTCGGCTCGCAGAGGAGATAGCGGCGGCGAATTATGCCAAAGCTTATTGAAAAACCGACGCGCATCGACGCGCCTGGCGAGAAGCCGATTGAGATCGATGAATTCGTCGGTCGGGTGAACAGCGGCGACGCGGCGGTCAGCATCGCGTATTTGCGCTGCCCCGGTGGATGGATCGAGCCGGGCCAGACGCCGGCGTTCGACGAATACACGGTGGTGCTAAAGGGAGTATTGCGCGTGGCGCACAGCGGCGGGGCAATTGACGCCCGGGCAGGCCAGGCGATCGTGACGCAGCGCGGCGAATGGGTGCAGTACAGCACGCCGGGGGATGAGGGGGCGGAGTACCTCGCCGTTTGTTTGCCGGCGTTTTCGCTGGCCGCGGCGCATCGGGACGAGGTCTGATTGCAGGAGGAACAAAACGAGCCGGAAACGTCAGCGACGGATTTCCGCCCGTCGCTGACGCTTCCGCCTCGTCGTTGCGATTAATACATGTCTTCCATGCCGCCGCCTCCGCCGCCCTTCTTGTCCTCCTTCGGTGCGTCGGCGACGAGGGCGTCGCTGGTTAAGAGCAGCGTCGCCACGCTGGCCGCGTTCTGCAGCGCCGACCGCACCACCTTTGTTGGGTCGATGATGCCTTCCTTGACCATGTCGCAGTAACGGTCCATGCGGGCGTCGTAGCCGTAGTTCGAATCCTTGCCCTCCAGCACTTTGTTCATGACCACGGCGCCGTCCTCGCCAGCGTTCTCCGCGATCTGCTGGATCGGCGATCGGCAGGCGCGGACCACAATGTTGAAACCCACTTCTTCATCGTGCGCCAATTCGCCGGACGCCTTGAGACCCTCCGAGGCTCGCAGCAGCGCCACGCCGCCGCCCGGCAGGATGCCTTCCTGCACGGCCGCGCGCGTCGCGTGCATCGCGTCTTCGACCCGCGCCTTCTTCTCCTTCATTTCGCTCTCCGTGGCCGCCCCCACATTGATCTTGGCCACGCCGCCGGACAGCTTGGCGATCCGCTCGCTCAGCTTCTCCTTGTCGTAGTCGCTCGTGGATTTGTCCAGCTCACGCTGAATCATTTGGATGCGGCCCTGGATGGCGTCCTTCCGCTTCTTGTCGGTGTTCTCGACGATGATCGTCGTATTGTCCTTGTCGATCTTGACCTTCTTGGCCCGACCCAGGTCGTTCAGACCGACCGACTCCAGCTGGATGCCGAGGTCCTCGAAGATGGCCTTGCCGCCGGTCAGGACCGCGATGTCCTCGAGCATGGCCTTGCGGCGGTCGCCGTAGCCCGGCGCCTTCACCGCGGCGCACTTGAACGTTTGCCGCAGCTTGTTGATGACCAGCGTCGCGAGCGCCTCGCCTTCCACTTCTTCGGCGATAATTAGGATCGGCTTGTTCTGCTGCAGGACCTTTTCCAGCACCGGCACCAGGTCCTTGTTGGCCGAAACCTTCTTCTCGTAGATAAGGATGAAGGGATCTTCCAGCTCGCACTCCATCTTCTGCGGGTCGGTGACGAAGTACGGCGAGAGGTAGCCGCGGTCGAACTGCATGCCTTCGACGAACTCGTGGCCGGTCGCTGTGGTCTTGCCTTCCTCGACCGTGATGACGCCGTCCTTGCCGACCTTGGCCATCGCCTCGGCGATGATTTTGCCGATGACGCGGTCGTTGTTCGACGCCACCGAGGCGACGTTTTCCATTTCCTCGGTCTTCTTGATGTCCTTGCTCATGCTCTTGAGCTTGGCGGTCACGTCCTCGACGGCCTTTTCCATGCCGCGCTTCATGAGCATGGGGTTGGCGCCGGACACCACGGCCCGCAGGCCCTCGTTGAAGATGGCCTCGGCCAGCACCGTCGCGGTGGTGGTGCCGTCGCCGGCCACGTCGCTGGTCTTGCTGGCGACCTCGCGCACCATGCGGGCGCCCATGTTCTCGTACTTGTCTTCCAGCTCGATTTCCTTGGCCACCGTCACGCCGTCCTTGGTGACGGTCGGCGAGCCGAAGCTCTTCTGAAGGATGACGTTGCGGCCCTTGGGGCCGAGCGTCACCTTGACGGCCTTGGCTAGCTTGGCGATGCCGCGACGCATCGCTTCCCGCGCCTCTTGATCGAATGCAATCTGCTTCGCAGCCATTTTGTCTCCCTCAAAAGAGTTCCCAGTGTTCAGTTTTCAGTGGTGGGTTTTCAGCATTCAGCGGCCGCCGGCCGTACTGAACACTGAAATCTACTCGAGGACCGCCAGCACATCCTCCTCGCGCATGAGCAGGACGTTCTCGCCCGCGCCCCGCTTGAATTCGTCGCCGGCCCAGTTGGTGAAGAGCACCACGTCGCCTTCCTTGACGGCCAGAGGGGTGCGTTTGCCGTCCTTATTGAGCTTGCCAGGTCCGACGGCCAGCACTTTACCCTTTTGGGGCTTGTTCTTGGCGGAGTCCGGCAAAAGAATGCCGCCCGTCGTCTTATCCTCGGCCTCGAAGCGCCGGATCACGATTCGATCGCCCAGCGGTTTAATGTTCATGCTGCCTCCCGGTGCAGGGATTTGGAAGAGTCGTATGCGTGAATACAGGGGTTCTCACGTGGGCACTGCAAGTCTCATGCCTGCGATGGGATGCGCTGAAAGTGAAAGCCAACAAAGGGATTACGGCGACTATGCTGGGTGAGACGCAAGCCGGCGCCTGCCAAGATTGCACACACCCGGCCAACCGGCTGTCGGATTGGCAGACTTACGGTGTCGGTGGGTCAGCGAGGCAGTTCGTCCGCTCCTTTTTTGAGCGATTCCCGCCACTCGTCGTCTAGTTCTTTCAGCGACTTCCCGGTCAACTCTTTGAAAAGTCCGTCCGAGTACGTCCCGTCGCGCATGTGAACGTTAAGCTTGCGCACCAGCTCTTTGTCGTACTTCTCCGATAC
>DATKHW010000864.1:0-5814 GCA_035546275.1 Gemmataceae bacterium | reverse complement strand
TGGAGGACCTTCTCGACTTGCTCCTGCCCTTCGACTCCACGCTAGCCGCGCTGCGGAGAGGCTTGCACTCCCTCACCCGCTATGCCGTGGACTATCGCTACGTCGGTGCACGGGCGACGAGTCGAGCGATGCAGGGTGCGCTTCGCCGCACCGACCGGGTTCGCCGGGAGTGTCGCATGCGGCTTGGCCTGCCGTCGTAAATCCCTGCAACGCCGGGCGAATTCCCATGCTCGTCCACAACGAATGGCTTCTGACCCCTCAGCGCATCGCCGTCCACGTTCCGACGGCCACCGCCGTCCTCGCCGACCTGCATCTCGGCTATAACGAAGCCCGCCGCCGCGACGGCGAAGCCGTGCCGCCGATCGATCTCGCCTTCCTCCTCGCCCCGCTGCGCTCCGTCGGCGCCGCCCATGCCGTCCGCCGCATCGTGATCGCCGGCGATCTCTTCGAGGCTGGCCCCATCGCGGATTTGGCGCCGAGCTTTCTCCGATGCGTAAACGCGGCCGGCATGGAGCTGACCGCCGTCGTTCCCGGCAACCACGACCGCGGCCTGGCCGCCGACGCACACGGCCTGCCGATTCATCCCGACGGCTTCCTGGTCGGCCGATGGCGCGTGGTCCACGGGGACGGCCGGGCGCCGGCGGGGCCGCTGATCCACGGCCATGAGCATCCCTGCGTCCGCTGGTCGGGCCGCGCCGCCGGTCCGTGCTATCTCGTCGGGGAAGAGCGAATCGTGCTGCCGGCCTTCTCCGAGGATGCGGCTGGAGTGAACGTCGTCAACGCTCGGAAATGGCGAAAATATCGCTGCGGCGTGATCGCCGGCGACCGAGTGCTGGATTTCGGCGAGCTGGCGAGTGTGCAAAAACGACTGGGCCGCAGGTAAGAGACAAGGTGACAAAGTGAACCCGATGGTCACCTTGTCACCTTGTCACCTTGTCAATTCTCACCAGTAGCGCAGATGCCACCAGTTGTTCTTCGTCGCGGTTTTGCTGAACCACCAGTAGCCGTCGTCCCATTCCAGCTTCACGGAGCGCCAGCCGAGCGGCACTTTCGGGAACGGGTATTCCGGCCCGATGAACGGCCAGGCGTTGTAGGGGTACGCCAGCGGGTAGGCCACGCGGGAGTAGTTGTTGTAGGGGGCGTAGGTCGGCCAGGCGTACGGCGGCATCCGTGGCGGATTCAGATCATAGGGCGACGGCGTCGGCGCCTGGAACATCGGCGCCGGCTCGCCCGGCGGCGGGCCGCCGATGCCCAGCGGCGGGCCGTCGTTGCGGCGGACGGCCGGCGGCTCCGACGGAGGCAGCGGCAGCGGCGTCGGCGGCACGGCGATGGCCGGCGGGCCGTCCGCACGAGCCGGAGTGACGCTGCCGCCGATCGTCAGATGATCGACCACGCGGTCGACGCCGGGGACGCCGTGGGTGATCCGCAGCACTTCATCGCGCTGGGCCGTATCGGCTACGGCGCCCGTCAGCTCGGCCGTGCCGTTCTTGAAGGCCACATCGACGGTATAACCGTGCAGGGCCGCGCTTTGCCGCAGCTGATCGGCGATGGCGTCGGCGATTCGCTGATTTTCGGAGACGACGGCGGGCAACGGCCGGCCGGCGAGAGAGTCGAGGCGGGGCGGCTCGGCGGCGAAGGCGCCGGGGAAATGCGCCACGCACACTCCCAGTGCGGCCGCCAGCCAGTATCGGGAACGGAAGGTCACGGCAACATCCTCCTGACGCTGTGCGGTGGGCGGGCGACGCCCAAGTATTGCCGCCGCAATGTCCGCGGTCAAAGCGCCGGAGGCCGTCGTCGTTGCTACTTTCAGAGCCGGCGGCCGCGCGGAAGGGCGATCCGCTGCGCCCGGCGTGCGGGGAAAAGTTTACCTGGACGGCGCCCCCTCACCCTACCCTCTCCCCCATCCGATGGGGGAGAGGGTAGGGTGAGGGGGCTTTCGTGCGAATCCGCGCAATTGCTGTGCGGAAAAACTCCGGACGCACGCATTCATCCGGCCGGATTTCGCTGGAAGTCTGCTTTTTTGCGACTAAACTAACCCCTGGCCCGTCTGGCACGACGTTCGCAGCCTCAACGACGACGTGCGACCCGTCGACCATCGCCGACTTTACGAAACGATCGGCCGCACCGCTCCCGGTCCACCCCAACGGGGCGGCCAGGGCGCCGGAAGAGGCGCACGAGGCGCGTGAATCGACACAATTGAGGGAGTCAAGCCATGAACACGACACCCACAGCGAAACGGCTGAGCCTGACGCAGGCGACGGCCGCGGACCTGATGACGCCGAACCCGGTGTCGCTCTACCAGGGCGCCTCGATCCAGGAGGCGATCGCCCTGCTGACCGATCGCGGATTCGGCGCCGCACCGGTCATTGACGACGCCGGCCGGCCGGTCGGCGTCCTCAGCCGCGGCGACATCCTCGTCCACGAGCGCGAGCAGGTCCGCCACGCCACCTTGGCCACGGCCGAGGATTGGGAGGAGAAGCCGCGCCGCAATTGCCATGAGGGCTTTTCCGTCGAGGTGGTGGACCCCACCAAGGTGCGCGACATCATGACGCCGGTGGTTTTTACGGTCGGCCTGAACACGCCGGCGGCCAAGGTGGTGGAGCAGATGCTGAACCTCAAGGTGCATCATCTGTTCGTGGTGGACGACGACTTGGCCCTGGTCGGCGTCATCAGCTCGCTGGATGTGCTGCGGCATTTGCCGATTGGATGAGGGGCCGAGAAACGTCGCCATACGAGCCGGAAGCGTAAGCGACGGACGAAGGACCGTCGCTTACGCTTCCGGCTCGTTAGTAAGTTTTTTACAATCGCTTTCATCCAAAATCCGATGCGCCCCCTCGGCCAAATCGCCGAGCGCACAGCCGCCGATCGCCGTCCGCACCAGCCGCCGCACCTTGCATCCCACCGCCGCCGCCATGCGCCGCACCTGACGGTTGCGCCCCTCCGTCAAAATGAACTCCACCAGCGATCCCTTTTCCCCCCGATGCAGCACACGGACCCGCGCCGGCCGCGTCCGGCCGTCGCGCAGCTCCACGCCTTGCCGCAGCCGCTGGAGCGCTTCCGGCGTCAGCTCGCCGGTCAGCGCGGCCTGATACGTCTTGGGCGTGTGATGCTCCGGCTCGGTGAGCCGCACCGCCAGATCGGCGTCGTTGGTGAGAATGAGCAGCCCCTCGGAGTCGGCGTCGAGCCGGCCGGCCGGGAAGAGCCACGGCAGCCGCGGCGGCAGCAGATCGTACACCGTCCGCCGGCCGCGCTCGTCGCTGCGCGTCGTCACCACGCCGCGCGGCTTGTGCAGGGCCAGCACAACCCGCTCCACGGTCGGCGGCGCCTCGCCGGATCGCGTGATGCGCTGGCGGTCGAGGTCCACCCACGTCAGCGGATCGGTCACGCGCCGGCCGTCCACGCACACCTCGCCGGCCGTGATCCAGTCCCACGCCTGGGCGCGCGAACCTAGACCCAGCTTCGACAGGGCGCGGTGCAATTGCACGCGCCGGCCCGGTGGACCCGACTCGCGGGACGCCACGGCGATTCTCCGTTCACGCCTCCACGGCGCCGAGACCCAGCCCCGTGAGGCATCCGGTCTGCATCATGCCATCGGTAATGTGGAAAATGCCCGGAAAGCGCTGTTCCCACGGCCGATTCGCCGCCGGGACGTATTGCCGGGCGTTCGACTCGATCGCCGTCACGCCCGGCACATGCGCCGCCAACCCCGCCGAGTGGATCAGCGACGCCCCCGGACACGTCAGGTCCTGCACGCACAAGAACAGGCCGTACTTGCGGGCCGCCGCCGCCAACAGCAGCGACTGGCTCTGCCCCTTGCACGCCTTCAGCGCGACCCCCGTGTAACCCATCTCGCGGGCCAATTGCAGACTTTCGAGATCGAGAAGCGACTCATCGATCACTACCGGCCGCTGCCGCGCCGCCTCGTGCATGACGTTTTCCCGGTGCGCCGCTAAGTCGCGGGCCGTCGGCTGCTCGATGTAGGCGATGCGCTCGTACCCTCGCGGCGCCCGTTCCCGCACCTTGGCCAGGAATTCCAGCAGATAGCCGACGTTCTGACAGCGCTCGTTGAAATCCAGCGAATAACACCAGTTGGGGCCTGGTCTCTGACCATGCCCCAACGCACCGCGTTCCTTTTGCGTCTGACCCGTAACCCGGTCGATGCGGACGACGCGCTCCACGTCCCAGCCGAGATCGTCGCCGTTCAGCTTGATCTTGAGATGCGTTAGGCCGTTGAAGCGAATCCATTCCGGCAGCGTCTCCGGCAAGCCGTCGTCGAGGCGTTTCAGGATATCGGAACTCTCGATTGGATCGAGGGCGCCGATCAGGTGGTAGAGCGGCATCCGCGGCTGCGGCGTGCGGGAGAGATATTGGTCGAGGCGCTCGCCGGCGAACTCCGGGCCGAGATAGCGGCCCAGGTCGCTCGCCAGGAAATCGGGGCCGTAGGTGCGATAACAGTTGAGACCGTGGACCTTGCCGTAGGCGTCGTGGACGGCGGCGTCGAAGGCGCTGGCCGCGACCAGCGTACACAGCGGCGGGATCGGCTCCGCCAAGCGCAGCTCGCGCGTCACGTCGGCGGCGGCCTTGTGATGCTCCGGTTCCAGCGTCGCGGCTAAGTCGATCGGATGGCCGGTTTCCGTGCAGCCGCCGACGATGCGCCCGATGCGCTCCACCAGCGCCTTCATGGCGGCGAGGGTGGCGTCGTAGTCGAGGACGCGCGACGGAAACGACCACACATTGCCGAGCGGCATCGAGCCGAAGCCGCGGCCCGTCTTGCCGGCGCCAGTGCGGACGGTGCAGTCCACGTTGAGCAGCGTGACGCGGTCCAAGGCGGTGCCGCCGAATTTGATCGGAGTGCGGTAGAGATAGTCTTCATAGCGATATTCGACGGATTCGATGCGGATGTCGGTCGGTTTCACGGCGGCCTCTCCGGTTTGCCCACACGAGCACGCGGCGCAAGCAAGTGCGAACCCCCTGATTGTATTACGCCGCCCTCTTGCAATGCGCCCGCCAATCGGGACAATGGAGCCGTTTCCCCTCCCTGACCCGCAACGATGCGAGGAGCCGCCCCATGGCCAACGCGAACGGCCACCGCAATCTCCTGTTCGGCATCCTGGCTCTTCAGATGGACTTCATCCAGCGCGACGCCCTGATCCGGGCGCTGAACGCCTGGGTCCTCGATAAAACCAAATCGCTGGGACAAATTCTCGTAGAGCAGCAGGCCCTCGGCGCCGAGACTAACGCTCTGCTCGAAGCCGTCGTCCAGCAGCATCTGAAGCAGCACGGCGACGACGCCGAGAAGAGCCTGGGCTCTGTTCGTTCCCTAAGCTCCCTGCGCGAAGAACTAGAGCAGATCGCCGACCCCGACGTGCAGGCCAGCTTGGGCCACGTTCCGTCCAGTCACGACCTCGGCGCCACGGGGCCGTACTGTCCGCAAGCCGCCGGGCCGGACTCGGTCGGCGCCCCCAGCATGGTGGGCCGGCGCTTCCGCGTCTTACGGCCGCACGCCGAAGGCGGCCTGGGCAAAGTGTCGGTAGCGCGGGACGAGGAGCTGCACCGCGACGTGGCGCTGAAGGAAATCAAGGAGCATCACGCCGACCACCCGCAGAGCCGGGCCCGCTTCCTGGTGGAAGCGGAGATCACCGGCGGGTTGGAGCATCCGGGCATTGTTCCGGTTTACGGTCTCGGCGCCTACGCCGACGGCCGGCCCTTCTACGCCATGCGCTTCATCAAGGGCGACAGCCTCAAGGACGCCATCCAGCGCTTCCAACAGACGAAGGGGCCGCTCACCGTCGGTCCGCGGGTGCTGGAACTGCG
>DATKHW010000863.1:0-2699 GCA_035546275.1 Gemmataceae bacterium | reverse complement strand
CGGATGTAGAAGGCCATCAGCGTCGCCTTGTCCACCGGCTTGAGCCGATCCAGGCCCCGGTACAGCTCGGCTGCCTGCTCGGCCTTGACCAGGCTGTCCAGCGGGCCGGCCCCCGACGCCGCGGCGTTCTCCAGGGCCTCGGACTCCGTCTTGGCCAGCGGGCCGCGCCGCGTCAGGCGGTTGATCGCCATGCGCACCGTGATCTGCCGCAGCCAGCCGGCGAAGCAAGCCGGGTCGCGGAGCTGCGCCAGCTTCTTCATGGCGTGCAGGAACACCTCCTGCGCCAGCTCCTGCGCCTCGGCCGGGTTGCGCAGCCGGGACAGGGCCACGGCGTACACCGTCGGCTGGAACCGCTCCACCAGCAAACCGTATGCGGCCCGGTCCCCATCCCGGGCACGCAGCACCAGCTCCAAGATGTCGTTCCCGATCATGGCAGATTTCTACCTTCTCGATCCGCCGCGTGATTCTGTTCCACCCTGCGGAAACGCGCTGACCCGCCGGGGATCTGCCGGGGGGTCGGCTGCGGCTTCCGCGGTACGCAGATACGGGAGACGCGCGGTTCCGAGACATGCAGGCCGGCGACGGGGAATCGGGAGAAAAAATCTCCGCGAAGCCCGCGCGGCCGCGGTCGGGATGCGCATCCGCAATCGTCAGCGTGGGAGGACGGTTTCCGCCGTCGGAATCAGGTTGAAAGGCCTAATTCACGACGCCCACGTCGAAGCCGAAGGCATCCAGCCAGCCGGCGATAGGCCGGCCAGCCTCCCCGCTGTCTCGACTGTGCCGCGCTTGTCCGTCTTGGACAGGCGTTTGGTCGAGCCTTGCGGCGTGCCTTGCGACTTGCACCATCCCAACGGGATGGCTGGGCCCGCGATTATCGCGGCGCCCCGACGAATGGAGACTCCGTCGCAACGAAGGGACCGACCGGCCCCTGTGACGGCCCTGGCCGCCATGCGGTCATATTCCGCATGGTCGTCGGGCCGCTGTGCGGGCGTTACGCTCCGCACCTGGTTGGACGGATGTCGCGGGTTGATGCGGACCTCCGGGGTCGGACTGGCCGGCTGCATCTCCACGCCGAGGCGCAGATCGACGTTGAGACCGTCACGGACGACGGCAACGCCACGCAGCGCCAGGGAACGCAGAGTAAACAGGGCCATGACAGACCTCCGGTGATCGAGAGGGAAAGGTTGCGCGGGCCGCGTTCGGCCCGCCGTTGGGCGTTGATTCGTTGGTGGTTTCGGTTGCCTTCCTTTTTTCAGTCGAACCTGTCGGCTCGGGCGATTCTCTTCCTCTATAGAGAAGATACCGCTTTCTTCGTCTTTTGTGACCGCGGATTTCAAAAAATCCGCGGATGCAGAAACAGTGTGTCCGCCGACGAAGGATAGACGACCCGGAGGGGAAAAGGTTCGCGCGAAATTTCCATTTTCTTCGCGGCTGGGTGTGCCGCTTTCTCGTTCCCAGGCTCTGCCTGGGAACGCGCTGCCTGCCAGGCTCTGCCATGCGGCTTGTGCGGTCGGCAGGCAGAGCCTGCCGGGCAGTGCGTTCCCAGGCAGAGCCTGGGAACGAGGAATGAGGACAGCGGCTGCCGAGTCGCCCGGCTCCTCCGGCAGCTGGTTCGGCAGCACCCCGCGCCAGATCAGGAACGCCAGCAGCGCCCCGGCGGCCACCCGATAGCCGATGAACACCCACGTCGAATGGTACTTCAAAAAGCGAATCAGAAACGCAATCGACGCATAGCCCACCACGCCGGCCACGACCGTGGCGATCACCAGATTCAGTGCGTCTTGCTGCGTATAGAGGAGGTGCTGGCGCTCCTTGTACAGCTCATACAACCCCGCCGCGAACACGGACGGCAACGACAGCAGGAAGGAGAAGCGCGCGGCGGTTTCGCGCGTCAGGCCGCAGAAGATGCCGCCGGTGATCGTCGTTCCGGAGCGCGACGCACCGGGGGTGAGCGCGAAGCACTGGGCGAAGCCGACCACCAGCGTCTCGCCCCAACCGATCGCTTCCAGGTCCTTCAACGGCTTGCGCGAACGGACGCGCAGGACGTGTACCCCTTCCGCCACGGCCAGCACCAGGGCGAAGCCGATAGCCGCGGCGGCCAGCACATAAAGCCAGCGCAACTCGTGTTCAATCCAGTGCTTCAAGAGAATGCCGACGATTCCGATGGGAACCGTGCCGATCAGCAGCATCCAGGCCAGCTTGGCGTCCTGCGTGGCGAAGGGGCGGTTGAGCCAGATGCCGTGCAGGAAGGCGCGGGTCAGCCGAACGACGTCCTTCCAGAAGTAGATGACGCAGGCGACCCAGGTGCCCCACTGGATGACGGCCGTGAAGGCGGCGCCGATGTCCCGGCCGGTCATGGCGACGGAGGTGACTTCCAGATGGGCGTTGCTGCTGACGGGGATGAATTCGGTGAGGCCCTGCACGACGCCGTAAATCGTCGCCTCGAAAGGGGTCATGCTCATGGAGGGGCCGCCTAAAAAGCGAGCGGCGGGGCCGCAAAACCTGGTTCCCACGCTCTGCGTGGGAACGCACGGCTGCGACGCTCTGCGTCGCGTCACTTCCCCTGACTGGACGGGACGCAGAGCCTCCCGACGTGGGTTCCCACGCGCAGAGCGTGGGAACCAGGGCCGCGTGGGGGGCCAGGGCGGACCAGGGGGCCATGAACCCGGCGGCTCGCCTGAGGTGCTACAGGCGGTTGC
>DATKHW010000862.1:0-6740 GCA_035546275.1 Gemmataceae bacterium | reverse complement strand
CAGGAGCGCGACGTTTACGCCGTGGACCTTGTGGAATGGATGCTGTCCTGGGGCCGCCGGCCGATCGTGCGCCTGCTGCCGCATCAGCACGAGGTGAACCTGGTGCGCCGGCTGCGCCGAGCGGCCAATCGGCTGGCGTCGGCGAAGATTCCGGAAGCCGATCGCAAAAATCTCCTGGAGCGAATCCACGCGGCCGTGGTTCGCCATGAAGAGCAAATGCGGGATCGCTTTCGTCCGCTGCTGCTCCATTCGCTCGACGAGGCGGGGTTGAAGCCGCGGAACTACGCCGAGCGCACGGCCCGCGACAAGGTCATCGAGGAGCTGCTCGACCGCGTCGTGGAGCGCGGCTTCCTCACCATGGGCGACCTCCGCGACGCGCTGGCCCGCAATCGGCTGAAGCTCGCCGACCTGGCGGGGCCGGGCGAGTTCCTCGGCGGCGATCCGCTGCTCCGGGCCAACAGGAAGCTGCCCGTCTCGCTCGACGGCGTCTACCATCGCGGCGAGGTCTACCTGCGGGCGCTGCAACGGGTCAGCTCACTGGCCTTCGGCACGGCGATCGGCCGATTCCTCACGCTCTACTTCATCCTGCCGTTCCTTGGCGCCTTCATCCTCCTGAAAGGGACTCAGGAGATCGTAGAAATGGCCGATAGGTGGGTCCAGCCGCGTCCGCACCATTCCGTGGCAGCGGCGGCTGAGATCGGCCTGCTCGCTTCGCCGGCGGTGCCGGCAGCGCTGATGGCGGCGGCGACGCACAGCGCCGAATGGAGCGAGCCGTTGGAATTCGTCAGCGTCTATTCCTTGCTGACAACGGCCGTCCTCTTGCTCCTCATCTTGCACGTCCGCTGGTTTCGGCGCGGGCTGCTCGTCGCTTGCCGGCTGCTGTGGCGGATCGTCCGCGGCGTTTTCTACGACCTGCCCGCTGGGTTCATGCGGCTGCCGGCGGTCCGCGCTTTCTTCGAGAGCCGGGCGTACCTGGTGTTCTACCTGTTCGTGCTGAAACCGCTGCTGTGCAGCGCCGTCGCCACCCTGATCCTGTGGCTCTTCCACGTCGATACCGTCGTCGTGTTCGTCGCCGCGGCCGCCGTGTTCGTCGCCGCGGAATTGCTGCTGAATTCGCGGCTCGGGATGCACATCGAGGAGGTCCTCGGCGATGCGACGCTGCGCGGCTGGCGGCTCTTTTCGCGGGACATGATCCCCGGTTTGCTCGGCGGGATTCTCGCCTTCTTCCGCCGGCTGATCGACGGCGTGGAGCGCGTGCTGTACACCGTCGACGAGTGGCTGCGCTTCCGGCACGGCGACCGCCGGGGGTCGGTGATCGTCAAGGCGGCGCTGGGGTTCGTGTGGTTTTTCGTCACGTATGTCATCCGCTTCTGCGTCAACCTGCTGGCCGAGCCGCAGATCAACCCGGTCAAGCATTTCCCCGTCGTGACGGTGTCGCACAAGCTGATTTTCGCGTTCCTCGTTCTTCCGTTGACGCCTATTCTGCACGACAAAGTGGGCGCTGTCCCGGCCGCGCTGCTTCTGTTCGTCATCCAGTTCGGCCTGCCCGGAATTCCGGGCTTCCTGACGTGGGAATTCAAGGAGAATTGGCGTCTGTATCGGGCGAATCAGCCGCGCAACCTGCGGCCGCAGACGGCGGGCGGCCATGGCGAGACCGTGCCGGGGCTGCTGCGGCCGGGCTTCCATTCCGGCACGCTGCCGAAGCTGTACGCCCGGCTGCGCCGCATCAAGGGGACCGGGATCGGCAAACGGCATGAGCAATTGCACCACGTCGAGGAAGCGGTGCGCCGCTTCGTGGAGCGCAATCTGGCCGCCGTGCTGGCCGGATCGAAATCGTGGGAGCAGACGGCGCCGCTCCATGTCGGTCACATCGATCTCGCCTCCAATCGCATTCGCATGGAGCTGCGCCGGCCTGGCCAGGGAGATGGCGCCGTTTGCATCGATCTGGAAGAGCACGCCGGCCGGCTCGTCGCGGGCATAACCACGTTCGCCGAGCTGGAAAAGCCGAATTCCAACGGTCCGTTGTGGCATGGTCTCCAGACCATGCCACAACCCCGGGCGTCGCACAGTTGGCTGGACCGGCTGCCGCTGGAACAGGTGCAGGCGTTCACGGACGCACTGGCCGGCTTTTACAAGGCGGCCGGCGTGGACCTGGTGCGCGAGCAGGTCGAGACGCTGCTGCCGGCGGGGGCATGGTTCACGTTCGGCGAGCGCGGCTTGATCGTGGAGACGGGGCCGCACTTCGAACACGGGGCGGTCTACGACCTGAACGGCGACGGACCGCTGGCCCCGAAACCGCTGTACGGCGAACCGCCGGCGCTGTCGCGGACGCTGCCGGCGAACAAGCTTCTTTTTCAGAGAACGCCGATCCTTTGGGACGATTGGGTGGAGACGTGGGAGCGCGACCTGGCGGGCAAGGGGCACAAGCCGCCGTTGGTTCGCGGCGTGCAGCTGTTGCCGCTGGGGACGGCGAAGGGGCGGTGGGCGGCGCGGCGGAAGTGAGCGGCGCCCTTGCTCCTTGCGCTTCGGCCGACGTCCCCTTTTCCCGCTGCTCTTATTGTCGACTGAATTCTGGCCGGGCGTAGGACTCTAGGTAACCGCAAGCTGCGCAGCGGAATGTGCCGATAGGAATGCTTTTTTCCAGCGGCACTTTTGTGCCGAACCAGAAGGACCTTTTGGGCGGCCCTTCAACCCATGTGCTGACTACGGCCCCCGCGTGGGCGTAGTCTACCACGAACCCTTGCACCATCTCGCCTTGGCATTTCGGGCAGATTCGCACATTGGCGCTCATGGGCTTCATCCCTCCACGCGCCGATCCAGGAATCATCCGGCGTCGATGCTGATCCTACTAATTTCCTACCGCCCTGCAAGCAGATTCCATCCTGGCTTATTTATAGCCGCGGCGTTCGAGGCGACGAACATTGCCGCACCTACCCGAGCAGCTCCGGCCGAAATAACCCCAACCGCGTTCGCCGCAGCAGAAGATCCGCCCGCGTCATCGCCATCTCGTGGTCGCGCTGGTACTCAAACTCCACAAGCAAATCCGGCTCCTCCGGCGCGATTCGACTCCGCAGACCAACGCCTCGCTCCAGGTATACCGCTACATCGTCCGCCCGCGTCCCATAGCGGCCGATCAGATGCCGCGCGTCTTCTTCCGATAAGGCCCATCGCGATTGCAGCCGTTGCACGGCCGCCAGCTCGAACTGTTCCCACTGCTCGCGTGGCGCCCCGTCCAGCTGCAAATCCCGTGTGCGGCAGCGACGATGCAGGCCGAGTCGCTGTACGACGGCGTCGATCGCCGTCTCGGCCATGCGGCGGTAAGTGGTGTACTTGCCGCCGGAGACGGTCAATAGTCCGGACGGCGACGCCGACAGCGCGAACTCGCGCGACAGCGCCGACGGCTCGCCCGGCCGCGCCCGCACCAGCGGTCGCAAGCCGACGAAGCTGCTCAGCAAGTCGCTTTTCGACAAAGGCGGGTCGAAATAGTGGTTGTGGCCGCGGAGCAAGTATTCCACATCGGCCGGCGCCACGTGCAGCTGGTCCGGCGCGTCGTCGCAGTCGGTGTCCGTGGTCCCGATCAGCGTCTTGCCGAGCCACGGTATCACAAAGAAGACGCGGCCGTCGGCTGGATGCAGCAGCAGGAACGCCGCCGTCAGACCGCGGCCGGGCGCCACGAGATGAACCCCCTTGGTCGGCCGCAGCCTCGGCCCGCCGTCGTCTCCCGCCAAGCGCCGCACCGCATCGACCCACGGCCCCGCCGCGTTCAGCGTCCGCCGGGCGCGGATGCGCAGCTCGCGGCCGCCCAGCCGGTCTGCTGCTCGAACGCCGCGGATCAGACCGGCTTCCTTCTCGAACGCGACGGCTTCGACGTAGTTCGCAACAACGGCGCCATGCAGCGCCGCGCTGCACAGCACTGTGATGCACAGCCGGGCGTCGTCCATCTGGGCGTCGTAAAACTCGGCAGCCCCGTGCAAATTGCGCCTTTGCAGGCCGGGATAGTCTCGATGCAATCGCTCCAGGGGATAGGCCCGGCTGCGACGAATGCCGGCGCGCCCGGCCAGCATGTCATAAAGGAACAGGCCAAGCCTTTCCTTCCACGGCGGCACGCGGGCGCCGGCGTAAAAGGGCAGGATGAACCGAAGCGGCCGGACGAGGTGCCGTGCGTTGCGGAGCAGCCGGCGCCGCTCATGCAGCGCTTCGTAAACCAGGAAGAAATCGCCTTGCTCCAGGTAACGCAAACCGCCGTGGATCAGCTTCGACGAAGCGCTGCTTGTTCCGGAGGCGAAATCTCCCTTGTCGATCAGGGCGACGCGCAGGCCGCGAGTCGCCGCGTCCAGGGCGGCGCCGGCCCCGACGATCCCGCCGCCGATCACCAGCAGGTCGAAGTCTTCCGCCGTCAGCGCGTCGAGGTCGCGGCGCATGGCGGTTCAAGCGTACTTCCGCAGGGCGTCGCGCATCGCCCCGGCGTCGGGGTAGCGCCCGGCCGGGTCGCGCGCCAGGCCGCGGTGGATGACTGCGGCCAATCCCTCGGGCACTTCCGAACGCCGTTTGCGGATCGGCACCGGACTTTCGTTGAGGATGGTCAGCAGCTGGTTCTGGAACGAGGCCGGGAAATTGTAGACGTAGGCCCCCGTCAGCAGATTGTAGAGCGTCGCCGCGGCGGAGTATTGATCCACCGGCGGCCGGGCCGTGCGGTACTCCGTGATCTGCTCCGGCGCCATGAACGGTACGGTCCCGCCCACGTCGCCGGTCATGGTTAGGCCGCTCAGGTTCGACGCCTGATACACCTTGGCCAGGCCGAAATCCGCCACCATCAGCCGCTCCGGCCCGTCCTGCGTGGTAATCAGCAGGTTGGACGGCTTGATGTCGCGGTGGACGAAGCCGTTGCTGTGCGCGAAATCCAGAGCGTCCAACAGCTGGCAAATCAGGTTCGCCGCTCGCCGGATTTCGAACAGCCCCTGCTTCTTGAGCATCTTGTAGGCGTCCTGGCCGCGGACGAAATCCATGGCGAAATAGAGCATCCCGCCGGACTCGCCCATGTCGCGGAAGGCGACGATGTTGGGATGCTCCAGCTGGCGAAGAATGCCCGCCTCGCGCAGGAAGCGCGTGACCTGGGCCTCGGAGCCGCCGGCGGCCGGGATGATCGTCTTGAGGGCCACCGGCCAAAAATCGTTGCGGCGCACCGCGAGATAGACCAGCCCCATCGAACCGCGGCCCAGCTCCCGAATGAGCCGATAGCCCTCGATGGTCTGACGCTGGTTGTTACTGTCGGCATGGCACGTCGGGCACAGGCTAAACTCGTCGGCGTCGGTCAGCGGGGCGCCGCAGCCGGGGCAGTCGGCCGGCAGGGCATGAGGCACGACCGAGGACGGCGGAGGCGGAGGCAGCTCCGGCGGCGTATAGGGGCGCTGGGCGCCGGAACTGCCGGCGATCGGCGCTTCCGGCGGCATGTAGGGCCGCTGGCCGCCGGAGGCGCTGACGATCGGCGCCTCAGCCGTCTTCAAAGCGCGATGGCCGCTGGAACCGCCGACGGCCGGCGGCTCCGGCGTCTTGTAGGTCGGATGGCCGCCGGAGCCTTCGACCACGGGCGTGGCGGGGGTCGGCGGCGTCTTGTAGGGGGTATGGCCGCTGGACCGGCCGACGGCGGGAACGGCCGGCGGGACGGTCGGCGGCACCGCGCGGTGTTCGTCGGAGCGTTCCGGACCCGGCGTGACGGCCACGCGCAAGACGGTTTGGCCGGCCCGGATGCTGTCGCCGTCGTGCAGATCGGTGCGTTCCACCTTTTGACCGTTGACGTAGGTGCCGTTGCTGCTGCTCATGTCCATCAGGCGGCAATTGGGCGGATTGATCTCCACCAGGAAATGGATGCGCGAAAAGTAGCGATCCTTGGTCGGCAGGCGGAAATGGGCGCGTTTCGATCGACCGACGAGGAAGGTGTCGTGGCCGTCGAAGGTGAACACCTGGCCCTGGTGCGGCCCTTCGGTGACGGTCAGGGTAATGCGCATGGTCGCGGTATCCGGTGGATGATTTCTCCTTTCCTGATTATGCCGTGCATTGCGGCGGCGCTCAAGTCTGGACGGGCGGCGGACGACAGGTATGCGCCACCTGGCCTGGTAGGCGTCGAGCTTCCGCGCCAATCCAGGTGAGCGTTTTCCGCGATCTGGTGCGTGAGATCGTCAGGCCGACACGCTGCGCGACGGGGGTCTGTCGGCCTTGCGCTCATCGGCGCTGCTGGGCTTCGTAGGGCGCTGCCAATTTTCCGCCGCAGGATCTCCGTTTTCCATCGGCTCGCAACCGCCGCGGTCTGCGCCCGCAGGAACTATTTATATCATGCCGAAGGGGCGTCTGGGCACTGGAATATGGTGCGCGAGGAGGGAAGAGGCCGCCGACGGGGCGGCCCGATGATCGCCGGCAAAGGCACCGTCCTTGCTTGCCGCTGGGACGGTTAAGCGAAAAGCCATCTGGCGGCGGGTTCTCGCTGCATATCAAGGGCCGCCCTTCTCATCGCTTGGGAGGCGGAAGATGTAGAGTGTACCGTTGCGGTTGACTGTGGCTAGAAGCGTGATGCGACAAGTGCGGTGCGCCTCATGATCGCTGATCGCCGGGACCGTTTAGCACCTTGTGAACAACGGAAGCAATAACAACTCCTATCGTACCCATAAAGTTGTTTAATATAGACGTACCCAAGAACGTACCTACCAACAGCCCTAGAGGCACGCCCACTGTGGCGCCTAGCCTCA
>DATKHW010000861.1:0-12099 GCA_035546275.1 Gemmataceae bacterium | reverse complement strand
GCACCCCACGTTTCTCCGCGAGTAACCTTGCCAGCGAAGAGCCCCCCGGAAGACCGCGAAGACCATGTCGAAGCGCGTTATCGAGACCTCGCCAGGTTTCATCGGCAGCGTCTTGGAGCAGTTCGGAATAGACGGTTGGCCAGTCGCCTGTGCGTTCATGATGGGCATCAGCCCAGCCGAGGATTTCTTCTTCGGTTAGGGGCGGGGGAAAATTGACATTCCTGACTCCACGATGCTTCTCGAGCAGTTTGGCGATTGAGGAGTTGCCGGGGAGAGTGCGACCCCCTGTCTGCAACAGTTGATTCAAATTAGCCCAATTCTCCTCCGGCGCATCCCTCACGGCGCCAGATTGCACCTTCGGCCACACGCCGCTGGCTTCGCGGTGCGCATCCGCCCACGCCAGAATCTGCTCCTCCGTCAGCGGCCTCGGCATCGCATCCCGCAGTCGCTGGGCGAACTCCCGCATCTGTCCACCCGTCACCCCATGCACCTGCCGCCCCACGCTCTCCAGCACCGCCGACTTCTGGAGCGTGGCGTCCCGGAACTCGGCGAGGACGGCGGCGAACGCCTCCTCCATCGCCTGCTTGATCTCCGGCCGGATGCGCAGCCGCCGGGCGACTTCCCGCCGCACCGCCTCGCGCGCCCCCGCCCCGTCGGCGTCCCCTTGCCCCGCGAGGACCTCCACGGCGACCTGGCGGAAAGCGCTTTCCGGGAGGTCCTTTCTCGCCTGCATGGCGTGTTGCACCACGTCGCCCAGCGTCGGCGTCCGGCCCTGCCGGATGATCTGTTCGCGGGCGTCGGCCAGGACCAGCTCGACCTCGGCGCGCACCTCCGGGTCGAGCGGCGCCGCCGCGTCGTTCTCCGCCTCCGCGGCGGCCGGGTTTTGCTCCGGCGAGCCCAGCGCCGCCTCGATCCCGCGCCGGATTTCGCGCAGGACGATCCACTCCTGGCCGACCTCGTGGTCCGCCAGGAAGCAGCAGGTCAGCAGGGCGTGGCGGCTGTGCTGAATGCCGAGTTCGGGCAGGGCGGCGCCGCCGCCGCAGGGGACGAAGAAGACCAGCCGCGCCCGGTCGCGGTGCGCTTCCGGGCAGCCCTCGCCCTTGGGCCGCATCGCCCGGCCCAGGAGCTGGACGACCGTGTTCAGGGATCCGGGCATCCCCACGCAGTAGACCGCGCTGCACACCGGCCAGTCCGTCCCTTCCATGACCCGCTGGATGCCGACCACGACGTCGAACGTTGATTCGGCGTGCGATCGGATCTTCTCGGCCTTCAGCGCGGCCAGGAATCGCCGCTTGTCCTCCGCCGCGGTTCCCGTGGCGTCCAGCACTCTCGCCCCCTGCGATTCCAGCGCCCGGATCAGGACGGCGACCCGGCCGGAACTGCCGCCGCGCATGGGAGGCACGCGCACGATTGCTTTGGGCCGGCCCTCTTCGACCCAGCGGCGGAGGATGCCGCTCACCACTTCGTCCCAGTCCGGCGGCGGCTCTTCGCCTGTGAACTGGCCGCCGCTCACCCGCTCGCCGCGCCGGCCCAGGGCGACGATCTCGCTTTCCAGATGTCGCGGAGCGAAACCCTCCGCCATGTGTTCGGCCAGCGAACGCCGGTGGAGGCGCATGCCGTCGATGGCCACGGGCCGCCCGTCGCCGCGGTACGGCGTGGCCGTGAAGAAGTAGAGCTGGCCGCCGCGGTCCCGCCACAGCGTCACGATCTCCGAGAGGCCGTCCGCCGAGGCGTGATGCGCCTCGTCGATGAACAGGGCCTTGCCGGAAAGGTCGGCGGGCAGCCGTTCCAGGTCGAGGCAGTTCAGAGCGGCGTGGGTGCAGGCGAGGGCATGGTCGCACGGAACGGGTTGGCGGAGGTAGGCGATGAGCCGGCGCGTCGAGCTGAGCTGTTTGCTGTTTCGCGCCCCGATCACGAAGTTCTCGGGAACCTGGATGTCCGGCGTCGCCGCTCCTGGGCAGGCGGGAAATCCCACCGACTGATAGTCGAGGTGGACGAAGCCCTCTTCGATCTGCTGCTGCGGCGCCGCGATGACTGCATGAGTGAAGCGACGGCCCAGCTGCATCGCCGTCAAGGCGACGATCTGCATCGTCTTGCCGGAGCCGGTCGGCTGCTCGACGAGGACGTGGCCGTCGGACCGGCAGACGTCGGCGATGAGTCGCGCCTGGTACGGCCGCAGGGATTTGCGATGAATGGCGTCCACAACTAGCCCTCGATCTCCTCCGGATTGTATCCAGGCGCGGGCCACGACCAAAGGCCGGCGGGACGACAACGGTCCCAATCGGCGCCCACTGTCGCCTTGTCATGGACAGACGGGCGCCTTGGCGGCGCGCGCTGCGATTCGCGTTGCCCGCTGCGGCCCATTCCGTTATACCCACAGGCCGGATCAGTCCGCGGCCCCGCACGGAGGCGAGCGGCCATGTCGGCCCACAAGCGGATCGTTCTTATCGCCATATTGGCCCTCGGCCTGGCCCTGCGCTCCTACCACTACTTCCGCGAGCCTTCGATGTGGCACGACGAGGCCGCGGTCGTCGTCAACGTGCTGAGCCGCGGCTACGCCGACCTCCTGGGGCCGTTGACCTTTCACGAAGCCGCGCCGCCGCTGTTCCTGTGGCTGGAAAAAGCGGTTTGCGTCGTTCTGGGCGACGGCGTCTTCGCGCTGCGTTTGCCGGCTTTCCTGGCCAGCTGTGCCGCGCTGCCGCTGCTGGCGTGGGCCGCCTGCCGACTGCTGGAACCGCGGGCCGTGCCCTGGGCCGTCTTTCTCTTCGCCGTCTCCGATGCGCTCTCGTGGCACGCATGCGAGGCTAAGCCGTATGCCTTTGACGTGCTTGCGGCCGTCGCTCTGGTCGCCCTTTACGCGGCAACGCGGGCGGCGACGCTTGGACGGCGGCTCCTCCTGTTCGCCCTGCCTGCGCCGCTCCTGATTCTCCTATCGTACCCAGCCTGCTTTCTTTACGGCGGCGTGCTGGCGGCGACGGCGACCGCCGTTTGGCGGGAACGGAAGCCCGCGGCGTGGGCGGCTTATGGCTTGCTCGCTTGCACCGTCGGCGGCGCCTTCCTGCTGCTTCTCCTGGGCCCGATCCGCGCTCAGC
The DNA here is from genome assembly GCA_035546275.1 of Gemmataceae bacterium. Lineage (GTDB taxonomy): Bacteria > Planctomycetota > Planctomycetia > Gemmatales > Gemmataceae > UBA4732. The sequence goes on along the minus strand of DATKHW010000861.1, from coordinate 9,007 downwards.
ACGATTCGACCATTGTTTCGTGCTGGGCTGGCGCCTTCCCGGATTGGGACCGGCCGTGGACCGTGCCGGCATGGACGCTTTTCTCGACGTTGGATGTCTTCCGTTATTGCTGCAAGCCGCTCGGCCCAATCCTGCTTCCGCTGGCGGCCGTCGGGGCCGTGACGCTGTGGCGACGGGGCCAGTCGGAGTTGGTGGTGATGCTGGCCGCGCCGGTGCTGCTTGCCTTGGGCGCGGCGTTCGGTCATCGCTACCCCTTCGGCGGCGCCCGCGTGCTGGTCTATGCAACGCCGGCCTTCGTGCTGCTGGTCGGCGGCGGGACGCCGCCGGCGTGGGACTGGCTTCTTCGACGCCATCGGCTAGCCCCGGTTGGGTTGATCCTGCTCTTTCTACCCCCGCTCTACTACTCAATTTCTTGCGTTGTCCAGCCCTGGGCGCGGGCCGACACCGCCGCCGCCTGCGCTTACATCGAGCAGCACTGTATGCCGGACGAAGAGATTGCAGGCAACGACTGGACGCATCAGTACTATCTCCGCCGGCTCGGCGCGGCATTTCATCCGGCGCCGCTTGCGGATGCGGAGGGTCGCTGTTGGGTTGTTTACACGGAGGAGGCGGCCGCCGACCAGCGATTCGCGGGCGCTGTCAGTATGGGGCCGGCCGGGTGGGTTATGGTGGACCGGCGCGAGTTCGCGTTTACCACGGTGATCCTGCTGCAGCGGCCGGATGCGAAGGGCAACCGACTCATGGGAGAGTCTGCCGAGAGGAATCGTGCGCAAGGGCGACCGTAGCAGCGCCTCCGGACTGAGGCGACTGCGGAACGCGTCTCTGCGCCGTCGTCGACGGCGCAGAGACCGTTCCGGTAGACAAGCACCGCTGGCCCCCTCAGCGCGCCGCTGCAACCGCGGTGCGCTCGATCAGCTCGAACATGGCCGGAATGAACGCCGGCAGGTCGCTTGGCTGGCGGCTCGTCACCCAGTTGTCGTCGTTGACCACCGCCGTGTCGCGCCACTTGCCGCCGGCGTTGCGGATGTCGTCCTGGAGGGTGTGATAGCTGGTCAGCGTGCGGCCGCGCACTAAGCCCGCCGAAACCAGCAGCCACGGTGCATGGCAGATGACCGCCATCGGCTTGCCGGCTTCCTGGAAGGAGCGGACGAACGTCTGCACTTCCGGCAGCGTGCGCAGGGCGTCGGCGTTGAGCGCGCCGCCGGGCAGCACCAGCGCGTCGTAGTTCTCCGGCCGAGCGTCGGCGAGCTTCATATCCACGGCGACCGTGATGGTCTTGTCCAGGTGGTTGAACGCCTGGATCGGCCGATCGGCGGGGGAGATCACCTCCACCCACGCTCCTTCCTTCGTCAAGGCCGCGCCCGGATGGGTCAGCTCCATTTCCTCGAAGCCGTCGGTCGCCAGCACGGCCACGCGCAAATCGGTGAATCGCGCCATGAATTGTCTCCTTTCCGCACAGGGCGATTCAGGGGCGTCGGATCACTTCTTAGCCATCATTTTCGCCACATGATCCTTGATCTCCTTGACCATGGCCGCGTCTTGGTCACGGAGTTTGCGGAGAAGCTGGACGCACTCCGTCGCGTTCTCCTTCTGGGCGTCGCGGATGTATTGGTCGTAGGCGTTCAACCCCTCGGCCTTTGAATGCAGGACGGTCAACCAATCGTACATGAGATCGCTGACGGGATTGGCGCTGGCGGTTTGCGGCATGTCATTTCTCCTTGCTGTGCGCAGGGCGATGGCTCGGATACTCCAGGCTAAGGAAAGCCGCAAGCGGCGCGCCGAAACCGGGCGCAGAAACTGCATGGCATGAAGATAGCGTGAAGTCGGCGCAGGTCGTCGGAAAGGAGGAGGGCTGTGGAGTGGTGGCAAAGTCTCTGCGCCGCGGCCGGCAAGGAGGCGGGAAGCCTCGCGGACGCCGCGGAACTGGTGCAGGGCGTGCAGCGCCTGCTTGCGGCGGCGGCGGCGGGCGCTGTGATCGGTTGGCAGCGTCAGCGCGCTGGCAAAAGCGCCGGATTGCGCACCCACATGCTCATGGCGCTCGGCGCCGCCCTGCTCATCCTGGCGCCGTTGTCGGCAGGCGTCCCGCTTGAGAATATCAGCCGCGTCATTCAGGGCGTAGCGGAGGGTCTCGGCTTCATCGGCGGCGGCGTCATCCTCAAGCTGACGCAACAGGAACGAGTGCGCGGACTGACGACGGCGGCCGGGCTTTGGATGACGGCCGCCCTCGGCGTGTCCGCCGGCCTTGGGCGCTACCTTTTGGCCCTGATTGGGACGCTGGCGGCTTGGTTCGTGCTGTCCGTCGTCCGCTACTTCGAAGTGGCCGAGGGGGAGAAGGCGCCCTAAGACGGGCGGCCGGGCGCGCCGGGCCGTATCGCTACACCTCCTCGTTGATGCGATCCATGATCCAACGGTCGATGTCGCGCAGCATTTCGGGATGAATGCGGTGGTTGGTGGGGTAGGTGCGCATGCGAACGGCCAGGCCGGCCGTGTAGAGCAGGCGGAAGTCAGCGCGGGCTAGGCTGAGCGGGGCCACGGCGTTGGCGATGCCGTGGCCGATCAGCACGCGCAGCCGCCGCACGTCGGGCAGCCGCAGCAACGGACCGCCGCGCGGCAAAGCGCCGTTAAGCGACGCGACGCCGCCGAATCGCTCCGGATAGAGCAGACCGAGACGATAAGCCAAACCGGCGCCTTCGCGGAACCCGGCCAGATAAATGCGCTCCGAATGGACGTGATAGCGGCGACGAGTGTCCTCGATGGCGCGGAGAACGTAATCCTCGACCTGCGAGTCGTCGCCGCCCCAGCTGAAAGCCGGCCGACCGTCGGGCCGCACGCCGACGGCATGGGGGCCGCGGAGGCTGATGCAAACGTAATTGCGCCGGCTCAGGCGCGGGGCGAGACGCAGCACCTGTTCGTCGCTGCCGCCGTGGCCGTGGAGAAAGACCACAAGCGGATAGGGATAGTTTGGCTCATAGCCGGTCGGCAGGAAAGTGCGCAGCGGCCATCCTACGGGCGCCTGCACCTCCGAGGTGTAGAACCCCTCGCGGGGCCGGATCAGACAGGCGGGGAATTCGGTACGCGGCATGGGGGATCCGATTATTCCGGGGGTAGGGATTCTTCCGATCGCGCTGCCCTTGCGGCCGCGGGAGCGAGTCATATGGCCCCGCGCTGCCGAATCGACTCAAGCAGACCGGCCAAGTCTACGATTGGCCCTCCGGGGTGTCAACGGCGGCCTAGAGCCAAACCCATCGAAAACAAGGCCTTTTCGCCTCCCGAGGACGGAATGCAACGGTTGGGTGAAGTAGGCGGGAGGGCGGAATTTGGCGGGATGGCGCCCGGCCATCCGATCGCACCGATTAGACCGCGCGAGCGGCGCGGCGTCAGCCCACCCGCGACTGTAAAACCGGCGCGCTGACGCCGCGCTGCTCGCCTTCAGGGGCCGAGCAACCCCCGCTTTTCCAGGTGCTCCATCAGCTGCACAGCGGCCTCCTGCGGCGACGCGAACGTGGCGTCTAATGTGACTTCAGGCTGCAGCGGCGCCTCATAGGGGTCGTCGATGCCGGTGAAGCCCTTGAGCTGCCCGGCGCGGGCCTTCTTGTAGAGGCCCTTGGGGTCGCGCTGCTCACAGGTCTCTATCGGCGTGGCCACATGAATCTCGATGAACGGCAAGTTGCCCTCGACGTGCAAGGCGCGGACGACGTCCCGGTCCTTGCGGTAGGGGCTGATGAAGCTGGTCATCGTCAAAACGCCGCAGTCGGCGAACAGCTTGGCGACCTCGCCGATGCGGCGGATGTTCTCTTCGCGGTCGGCCGCGGAAAAGCCGAGGTTCTTGTTCAGACCGTGGCGGATATTGTCGCCGTCCAGCACATAGGCCAGCCGGCCGCGACTCACCAGGGCATGTTCCAGTGTGAAGGCGATGGTGCTTTTGCCGGAGCCGCTGAGTCCGGTGAACCAGAGCGTGGCGCCTTTTTGTTTGAGCAGGGTGGATCGTTCGTCGCGCGTGACGTGGCCTTCGTGCCAGGTGATGTTGGTCGCTTTGATCTCCGCCATCCGGTCGAACTCCTTGCCATGCGGGCGCCTGCGGATCAAAACGATGTTGTATCGGCGCGGCAAAGGTTCGGCGAGGCATGGACGTTGGGGCGACCCAGCTCGCGTGAGCGCCCGGAGCGATGGTCCATGCTGTTTCCGCTCCGAGGGCCGGTTGATGGAAGGGCCAGCCCTACGGCAGTCGGTCCACGTCTACCCAATCGCCGCCCTCCCTCGCGGTCAGGGCCCGGAGAATCTGGTCCCTCAAAGGCGCGCCGAAAAACTGGGTCGAGCAGCTTCTGGTTGTTCGGCCCGTCCCAAGGCTCGATCTGGTCGAACCGCAGGTACAAGTCTTTCTCGCCGAGATACGGCAGCACCAGGACGCGCCAGCTCAGCAGCGGCCGTCCGTCCTTGCTTCGGAGTTCCGCCGGCGGCAGCCGGCCTTGGTCTTTGTCATACTGCTTCAGCGCCTTGCCGATCGCCTCCAGCCGTTGCCGGCTCACGTTCCGATTGTTCACGTCCCTGATCCGGGCCTGGTCGAGCTGCATAAGGGCTGGGTCCACCACCGGCGCATCGGTGCGCACGGTGAGGCGAACATGCACCGTGTCGCGCCCTCGCTGCCTCTCGGCGGTCCCCAGGGTGTACACGGCCGGGTTCATGAATTGCAGGCAGGCGTTGCCGAAGGAAGGCGCCGCCCCCAGGCGCTGCGCCAGGTCTTCGGGTCTCAGCTCGCCCCGCCCGAGCTGGCCGTTCAGTTCGGTCAGGGCCCGGTGGAGCAGTTCCAGCCCGACGCCGACCGCGCTAAGGCCGCGCTCAGCCTGGCCGGCGTCGGCGAAGGTCAGCCGGCTGTGGACCTTGAGTTCCAGGCCGTCGCCGCCGTCCGGCAGGGGCGAGAGCGTCAGGGCGAGGCTGGCCGCCTCCGCCTCCGCGGCAGGCCGGACCCCCTGGGCCTGTGGCGGCAGCGTTTCGCATAAATCCCTCAGCAATTGCGAGGGGACGTTCAGCGCGACCACGGCGTGGGACTCCGGCTGGGCGGCGACGCGGAGCGCCGCCGCCAGACGTCCCGCCGGTTGGGGCGTGGGCGGCCGCTTGCTGCATTCCTGCAACACCGTCTCGGAAGGGCCCATCAGAAACATGCGGTCACTGCCGGGGACGGCACGCTAGGCGATTTTGACCAGAGCAGCCTGGATGCGATGCAGGGCCACGCTGTACGGTTTCGCGGTGGAAACGATGACCACATACGACTGGCTGTCCGGGGGCGTTTGCAAGAACACTACGGCGGCGCGGTCCACGTCGGCCAGTTCGAGGCCGAGCAGGAGACGGATGTCGTCGATGTTTTTTTCGATCAGTTGATCCGCCTGCGGGTCCGCCCGCGCGATCCGTCGGCGGAGTTCAGCGTACTGCGGGCTTTTCACCAGCTCGGCCACGCGCACCGAAGCGTAACCCGCGCCGTCTGGCGGCGCCAGGGCCAGGTCGGGCGGCAACGCTAAGATCGGATCCGGATCGAGACTGGCGTCGTTCCCGTCCGGCGCCGGGCCGGGTGCGGAGCAGACGGGATTGACCGCCGGCGTCGTTTGGATGGCGGCTTCATGGTTCAGCAGGCGCGGGGCCAGGAAGCCGGCCGCCAGCCCCAGGGCCACGCTCACAAGCACCGCCACGACGGTTCCCGGCCGCCGGCGCACCGTGCGTCGGACCTGTCGCAGCACACGCCCCACCGGGCCAATCGGCCGGGCCTGAACCGGCTTGGCGTCGAGGAACCGCTACAGCTCCTCGGCCAGATCCTTTGCCGGGGCGCAGCGTCTTTGCCGGTCCTTCTCCAGACAGCGCAGCACCACGGCTTCGAGGTCGCGCTGCGTTCGGCGCTGCAGCTGCTGCGGGGGCGTGGGTTCGGCGGAGAGGACCACCGTCAGGGTGTGCAGGTCGGTGGGCCCCTTGAACGGCGGCCTTCTTGTCAGGCACTCGCAGTGGATCGCCCCCAGCGAGTACACGTCCGTCCGCAGCCCTATTTCTCCTGACTTGCCGGCGGCCTGCTCCTTGGCCATGCAGCTCAGCGTGCCCATGATCACGCCGGTCTGGGTGCGCCGCGGCGCGTCCAGGCGCTTGGCCAAGCCGAAATCGACCATCTTGGGCGTGCCGTCCTCGGTTAGAAGGACGTTGGCCGGCTTGAGGTCGCGGTGGATCACGCCTTTTTCATGGGCCTCCTGGGCCGCCAGCGCCAGCTTCAGCACCAGTTGCGCCGCCTCGGCCGGCGGCATCGGCGTGCCGTTGAGCGTCTTGTCGAGTCCGCCGCCGGGGCAGAATTCCATCGAGAAGAAGGGCTTGCCCTCGTGCTCGCCGACCTCGTAAACGAGGACGATGTTCGGGTGCTTGAGGCGCGCGATCGCCTCCGCCTCGACGCGAAAGCGTTCGCGCTCTACCGACACAGCGTGCGATCCGGAAAGGATCATTTTGAGGGCGACGACGCGGTTGAACCCGTTCTGTTTGGCCTTGCAGACGACGCCCATGCCGCCGCGGGCCAATTCCTCCAGGTTTTCATAGCCGGGGCCGCTTGGCAGTACGGGAGGCGTCGGCGGCGGGATGGGGAGCTGCGTCCGTGCGTCGGCGCTGGGTTGTTCGGTGAAGGTGGTTGGATCCGCGTCGCGGGCCCAGTTGGACATGAGCTCGCTTCCCCGTTGCGGTTTGATTCATTCTTAGAGTACTGCATCGAGCGACTGCCGAACAGGCAAGACAGTGCGTGTTCAGGATATGGGCGATCCGATAATGTTTGGTACTCAATGACGAGGCGGGTTCGGCGCCGTGGCATCGAGTCCGAGAAGGGCGGCCGCCTCACCGTGCAGCGCGCGCCAGGTGAGCTTGGTTTCCCAGGATCGGTCGCGCTGTTCGCCCATCTTCTGCACGGCTGCATCGAACCAGGCCTGGGCCTGCCAGTCGGGGTGGAGCACTGTCAGCAGGGTGCGTGCAGAGCCAAGACCCTCCTGCGATCCCGCCAGCAGCCCCACCGCTCGCGGCCCCGCAAGGTATTGCTCCAGGTGATGGTGGGCGACGGCGAGCAGGAATCCGGCTCGCGCAGTCCCGTTGTCCCCCTTTTGCTCCACGGCTTGCTTTAAATAGACCACTGCTTCGGCGTGACGGCCGGCGCGGTCCTGCGCGGCGGCCAGCGTTTCCAGGCGAGCGACGTTGTCCGGCAAGGCGTCATGAGCGATCTGGGCCAGGTGGACGACGCGTTCGGGATCGGGCGCGACGTCGGGAAGAAGCACGGCAAGGCCCGCGACCAACTCCGCTGTCTCCGAATCGCGCGCGTCGCCGAATTGCTCCAGCACGCGACGGCATTGCGTCCGAAAAGCCGCGCCGTCGCCGGCGCCCAGGTAAGCGAGCGCCAGCTCGCGAGCCAGGAAGGGGTCGTCGGGGTAGCGCCTTAAATCCTCTTGATAATCGGCGATGCTGTCCTGCCACCGCCCCAAGGAAGCGTAGCTGTCGGCCCGTTCCAGCCATTCTGCGCCGCGTACGCCGTCCGGTTTCACCGCCAGCACACGCGATACGTCCGCCACGGCCGCGTCCCAATCATGCAGCTCCCAAGAGGCCTCACCGCGTCCACTGAGCCAGGCCAGGTTGTTCGGTTCGGCCGCCAGCAACCGGTCAAGGTGATACCGAACGGCGAACCAGTCCTTTGCCAACTCGGCGTCTTGCGCCTGCAATCGGTCCCATTGCCGCGAGTTGATCGGCGTTTGCCAATCGCCTCCGCGGTTGTCCAGCGTTTGGCGCTGCCGCCGCCATTCGTCCGCATCCAGGCGACGCAAATCGCCGGCGTCGCTGAAGTCCCTGCCAGTCCGCACCTGGACCCAGGCTCGCAACCGATACGCATCCAGGTTCTCCGGGGGATACAGGAAGCCAAGGTCCCACAGACGAGCGGTCGTATCCTGACCAGCGCTGGCTGCGCTGCGGCCGTCGGGGCTGAACGAGGCCGACCAAAAGACGTCGGAGCGCCCGAGCCGGCACAGCTCGCGGCCGGTGGCGGCATCCCATAGCTGACCGGATTCGATCGTGAGCAGCGTGCAGCCGTCCGGGCTGGATACGGTATGAACCGATCCCACATCTGGTTGGATCTTCCACCGTTCCCGACCGCTGACCGCATCCCAGAGCCGCACGACTGCGCCTTGGGTTGTGCTTACGACGCTGAGGCCGTCGGGACTGAACGACGCACCAGCTACCGCGTCGTCGTGGTGAAGTCGTTGCAGCTCTTTTCCACTAGCCGCGTCCCAGATGCGGACCGTTTTGTCCTCGCCGGCCGTGACGACCGAACGGCCGTCGGGGCTGAACGAGGCGGCCGTCGTTTCGGCGTCATTCGGGAATTGTTGCAGCTCGTTGCCGCTGGCGACGTCCCATGTTCGGGCGACGTTGCCGCGGCCCGCCGTGACGACGGCGCGCCCGTCCGGGCTGAAACACGCCGTCTGCGCCTCCACCGGCAACCGATGCAGTTCTGCCCCGTCTGCGGCGTTCCACAATTCAACGACGCCATTCGGGCCGCGGCTGAGGAACGTTCGCCCGTCGGGGCTGAACGAAACCGAATCGGCCTCGCTGTTCGGAGGGAGCCGATACCGCTCCTTTCCCGTAACGGCGTCCCACAGCCGTGCAATCCCGTCGCCGCTTGCGACGATAATCGTGCGACCATCGGGGCTGAACGACGCTGCATCGATTTCGGAGTCGCAGCGGCTCTTCCATCGTTCCATTCCATTTGTCGGATCCCACAACTTACCGACGACGCCGGTCGCCGTGAACACCGCCGTGCCGTCGGGGTTAAACCGCGCCAGGGAACAGAGCCCTGCATTCTCGCAGAGCTGCAGCCGTTCGGCGCCGCGGGCGACGTCCCACAGCCGAACGGCGTCGTCCTTACCGGCCGTGACGACGAGGCGGCCGTCGGGGCTGAACGATGCGGCGGTCAGTTCAGCGTCGTTCGGGAGCCGCATGATCTCCTTGCCGCGATTGA
>DATKHW010000860.1:0-6989 GCA_035546275.1 Gemmataceae bacterium | reverse complement strand
AGCCCCGGCCACACGCCGGATCTCTATATGCGGACGCTCGTTATCCTGTCGCCGTCACCAGGCCGGGGCTTGCCGTCGGCTCCGGCAGCCGTTCCTTCACGTGCAGCAAGGTTTCGACTTGCGATTGCGAAAGGGTCTGGCCGGCTTCCTCCGGAATCCGCGTGCGCAGCACCGCCAGCGAGCGCTCCTTGAGTTGATACGGCTTTCCGCCGGGCCACTGCTCCTCCGAGTCCGCCGGCTCGGCCGTGTCTAATAAACGCTCCCAGTGCTGCTCCGGTTTCGTCAGGGGCAGCAAGAACGGCAGCGGCTCGTGGTGGGCGTTCAGCAGCAGCAAGAGCGTATCGCCCACGATCGGCTCGCCGCGCACGTCCACGTCGCCGATCAGGTCGCCGGCCAACCGGACGCCCAGGCATTTGACGAAGCCGGCGTTCCACGCCTCGTCGGTCATCTCCTTGCCGTTGGGCTCCAGGAACGAAATGTCCTTGATGTCGGTGCCGCGGAGCCGCCGGCCCTGGAAGAACTTGCGGCGCTGGAACACCGGCTGCTCCTGCCAGACCCGCGCCGCCTTACGGACGAACTCCAGAAAGCCCTTCTGCTCCTCGTTCAGCTGCCAGTTCAGCCAGGTGATTTCGTTGTCCTGGCAATAAGCGTTGTTGTTGCCGTTCTGCGTATGGCCCAGCTCGTCGCCGCCGCACAGCATCGGTACGCCTTGAGACAGGAAAAGGGCGGCGATAAGATTGCGCTTTTGCCGCTCCCGTAAGATTTTTATATTCGCATCGTCGGTCGGGCCTTCCGCGCCGCAGTTCCAGCTGTTGTTGTCGTTGGCGCCGTCCTTGTTGTCCTCGCCGTTGGCCTCGTTGTGCTTGCCGTTGTAGCTGACGAGGTCTTGCAAGGTGAAGCCGTCGTGGCACGTGATGAAATTGATGCTGGCGTAAGGCGCCCGGCCGGTGAGCTGATAAAGGTCGCTGCTGCCGGCCAGCCGCGTGGCGATTTCGCCGGCCGTGCCGCCGTCGCCCTTCCAGAAGCGCCGTACGCAGTCGCGGTACTTGCCGTTCCACTCCGTCCACAGCACGGGGAAATTGCCGACCTGGTAGCCGCCCTCGCCGACGTCCCACGGCTCGGCGATCAGCTTCACCTGCGACAAAATGGGGTCCTGATGGATGATGTCGAAAAAGGCGCCCAGCTTGTTGACCGCGAACAGCTCGCGGGCCAGCGTCGAGGCCAGGTCGAAGCGGAAGCCGTCCACGTGCATTTCCAGCACCCAGTGGCGGAGGCTGTCCATGATGAGCTGCAGCACGCGCGGGTGGATCATGTTGAGCGTGTTGCCGCAGCCGGTGAAGTCCATGTAGTAGCGTTTGTCCTGCGGCGACAGACGGTAATAGGAGGCATTGTCGATCCCGCGCATCGACAGCGTCGGCCCCAGCTGGTTGCCCTCGGCGGTGTGGTTGTAGACCACGTCGAGGATGACTTCGAGGCCGGCCGCGTGCAGGGCGCGGACCATCATCTTGAAGTGATGCACCGACTCGCGGGCCGTTCCGCCGGAGGCGTAGCGCAAGTCGGGGGCGAGGAAGGCCAGCGTGTTGTAGCCCCAGTAGTTGGTCAGCTTCTTCTCGACGAGATGGCGCTCGTCCACGTGGTGATGCACCGGCATCAGCTCGACGGCCGTGACGCCGAGCGATTTCAGATGGTTAATGGCGGCTTCGGAAGCGAGGCCGGCATAGGTCCCCTGGAGCTTTTCGGCGACTTCGGGCATCCGCTTAGTGAAGCCCTTGACGTGCAGCTCGTAGATGAATGTATGGTGCCACGGCGTGCGCGGCGGCCGGTCGTCGCCCCAGGTGAAGGCCGCATCGACGACGGCGCCAAGCGGGGCGAAAGCGGCGTCGTCGCGATCGTCCGGCGTCAAGTCGGCGCCCGGGTCGCCGATCTTGTAGCCGAACAGCGAGTCGTCCCAGCGCAGATCGCGGCCGATCGCCTTGGCGTAGGGGTCGAGCAGCACCTTTTTGGGATTGAAGCGATGGCCGTTGGCTGGATCGTAAGGACCGTGGACGCGGTAGCCGTAGAGCTGATCGGGCTGGACGTCAGGCAGATAACAATGCCAGACCAGATCGGTATACTCCGGCATGACGATGCGCTGCGCCTCTTTCTCCGCTTCGGCGGAGTCGAAAAGGCACAATTCGACCTTCGTGGCGTGTTCGGAAAAGAGGGCGAAGTTGACGCCGGCGCCATCCCAGGTGGCGCCCAGCGGATAGGATCGGCCCGGCCAAATGCGCATGGGGACTCCCTTGGCGACGACGAATCGTTGTCACGGCTGTGGCGTGTTGTATGCAACTCGCGTGCCAGCGTCACGGGCCGGTCTTCAGCCACGCTCGCAGCACTTCCGCGACGCTCCAGGCCTGGGCGATGCAGCCGCGCGGCGTGAAGGGCGATTCGGCATCGAAAATCTCGCTGATGGAGCCGATGCACGACTCTCCCAGGTGCCGGCCGAAGCTGGACAGAAACTCGCGCGCCCTCGCCTTGTCGCCTGGATAGGCCCGCAGCCAAGCGTCCACAAACGGGCCGGCCAACCACGCCCAGACGGTGCCCTGATGGTAGGCGGCGTCGCGCGCGCGCAGGTCGCCGTCGTAGCGCGGCTTGTAATCGGGGCTGCCCGGCGCCAGCGAACGCAGGCCGACCGGCGTCGCCAACCGCTCGCGCACCACGTCCAGCACCGGCTTCCACTGCTCGCGATCCAGCACAGGATGATCCAGCGAAATCGCGAAGACCTGGTTCGGCCGGCAGCTCTCATCGTCCCCCTTCTCGCCGTCCACCACATCGAAGAGATAGCCTTTATCCGCAATCCAGAACCGGCGGTTGAACGACGTTCGCGCCTTCTCCGCGTGGCCGGCGATTTCCTGGGCCGCCGCTGCATCGCCCTCTTCGCGGAGCCAGCCTTCCAGGAGGCGCAGCGCGTTGTACCACAGCGCATTGATCTCCACCGCCTTGCCGCGCCGCGGCGTCACCACCCAGTCGCCGACCTTGGCGTCCATCCAGGTGAGCTGGTAGCCCTCCTGCCCCTGGACCAGCAGGCCGTCGGCCGGATCGACATGGATGCCGAAATGCGTGCCGGCCAAGTGATGGGCGACGATGTCGCGGAATTTGGGCAGCAGGAGTTGCAGCGTAATGCGGTCGCCGCTGGCCTGGATGTAGCGGTAGGCGGCGTGGAAGAACCACAGTGTGGCGTCGGCCGTGTGATAGAGGCCGTCTTTTTGCCCTTCGGGGATCAGGTTCGGGATGAGTCCGTCTTTGACGTAGTGGGCGAAGGTGCGGAGGATGTAGCCGGCCTCGCGCAGCCGCGCGGTGCAGAGGGTCAGCCCTTCGAGGCTGATCATGGTGTCGCGGCCCCAGTCGGTGAACCAGTGGTAGCCGGCGATGACGGTGCGGACCTCGTCGCCGGCCGCGCGGGCGCAGGCCTTCTCCTCGGCGCGGCCGGCCGGCGTGATAATGAACTGGTCGGCGGCCAGCACCAGCTCGCCGGCCAATCCGGTTTGCGCTTCCGGCGGCGCCTGCCCGATCAGACGGTTGAGGCGCAGCCGCTCGGCCTGCTGCGCCTCAGCCGGATTGAGCGCCTGGATGGCGTCCCAAGTTTCGGTGGACGCGACCAGCGCGGCCTGCTGCCCCTTGGTCAGGTCGATGCGGAAATAGCCGGGGCTCCACAGCTCGCCGACCGACTCGTAGCCGCGGCTGGCCTCGGTGCGGTAAAGGATCAACGGCGACCGCACGGTTTCCAGCGTGAGAGCGGCTCGGGGGCCGTGCAGCGTCAATCGCAGCGGCGGCAGGGCGCTGCCGTCGGAAATCTCATAGCGCCCGTCCACCGCCGTCACGACGTGCCGGGCCGGCAGCTTGGTGCTGACCGGGCCGTCGTGGGGCCGGAAGTGCAGCGACGGCTGCAACCAAAGGCGGAGCGACCCCTCGCCTTCGACGAGCCGGTAATGGATGTGGACAGTGTTCTGAAGGTGGACAAGAACGACCTGTTTTTCCACCACGAAGCCGCCGGCCGCATAGCGCCAGACGGGGACTCCCCCGTCCAGACGGAATTCCTGGAGGTTGCCGGCGCCGTGGACCTGCAGCGTCCCGTCGGCGTACTCGGCGCCGCCGAAGCGAACGATCGACCCGTCGGGCAGGCGGACCTGCTCGGCAAGGTGGTTGAGCATGACGGTGCGGCCGTGCGGCTCGGGTAGAGCGGCGATGAGCAGGCCGTGGTAGCGGCGCGTGGCGACGCCGGCCACGGTGCCCGAGGCGTAGCCGCCCAGGCCGTTGGTCAGCAGCCATTCGCGCGTCAGCAGCGGCTCGGTGTTGCCGGGGTCCGGTTCGGGCCAGGGCATCCGGCGGTTGACGCTCTCCATAGGCGGGTTCCTATCCGTCGACCGGCGAGCCGGGGGCGTCAGTCCCCGGAGGGTAGGTGCGGTCGCTGAATGGCAAATCCGGGACCGACGTCCCGGCTCGCCTCTCCTTTCTTATTTATGCGCTCTGCCGGTCAGCGGCGGCCTTTTCGGCCCCTCTTCCGCCGGCGCCGGCCGCGGCGATAGGGCCACAGCCGCATGGCCCGGCAGCCGCCAGTTCTCTTCCATGTCCAAGGGGGCCGTGCCGTCGCCGCCGTAGCGGGGATGCTCGCTCGACCACAGTATTTGCCAGACCCGGTTCTCCGGCGGCGCCAGCAGCGGCTCCGGCGCCGGGTCGAGGTGCAGGTTGCGGCCGAGGTTCACCAGCAGCAGCCGGTCGTCGCCGCCGTCGCCGAAAAAGCGCAGCACAAACGCCTCCGGCGCCAGCACGGCGCCGTCCAGCCCGCGCGGCTTCTGCGCGTGAAACACCGGGTCATGGCGCCGCAACTTCAGCAGGTCCCGATGCAGCGCGTACCACTCCGCATGACTTTGACGCTCCGTAAAGTCCAGTTTACAGCGCTCGAAGGTATGTGGGTCGGACGGATCGGCCAGCGCCGCCTGTTGCTCGAACACCACGAGGCTGGGGAACTGCTTGAGAAACTCGGCCCGCCCCTGACGCACCAACCGGGCCAGCTTCTCATTGTGGTCGGCGAAAAAAAGGAACGGGCTGGACGCGGCGAATTCCTGGCCCATGAACAGCATCGGCGTGCCCGGCGCCAGCAGCGTCAGCGCCGTCAGAGCGCGCAGCCGGCCGGGGCCGCTCAGCCGATGGAGCCGGCAGCCGCGAGCCGAGTTGGCGACCTGGTCGTGATTTTCGAGGAACGTGACGAAATGCTGCGGAGCCACGTCCAGCGCGGCCGTTCCGCGCCGCTGCTTTTGCCACTGGTAGCGCTGCCCCTGGTAGATGTAGCCGTACTTGACGGCCGAGACGAGTTCCTGCGCTCCACCGTGATAATCGGTGTAATACGCCTCATTGCGGCCGGTCAAGGCGACGACGGCGCTGTGATGGAAATCGTCGTTCCACAGCCCGTCCAGACCGATGCCGCCCTTCTCGATGGGCCGGACGATGCGCACGTCCTGCGGCTCATTCTCGGCGACGATCAAAGTCGCCCGCCCGCGCGCCGCCTCGCGCACTTTCCGTCCCACCGCCGTGAGGATGTGCTCGGCCGACGTGTCGAAGATCTGCTGCGTGGCGTCGAGGCGCAGGCCGTCGATGTGGAACTCCTCGATCCAGTAGCCGGCGTTGGCGATGAAATACTCGCGGACCGGGCTGGAGCTGGGGCCGTCGAAATTGATCGCCTCGCCCCATTCGTTTTTATAGCGATCCGTGAAGTAATCTTTGGAAAAGGCGCCGAGGTAGGCGCCGTCAGGGCCGAAATGGTTGTAGACCACGTCGAGGATGACGCCGAGGCCGGCGGCGTGGGCGCGATCGACGAAACGGCGGAAGTCGTCCGGCCGGCCGTAAAGCCGTGTGGGGGCGAACAGGTTGACCCCGTCGTAGCCCCAGCCGAAGCGTCCGGCGAAGTCGGCGATAGGCATCACCTCGATCACGGTCGCGCCGAGATCGGCCAGCTCCGGCAATTCGCGCGCGGCCGCTTCCCATGTGCCTTTCGCGGTGAAAGCGCCAATGTGCATCTCATAGATCACCTGCCCAGCCAGGCCGGCGCCGCGCCAGGCCCGGTCCGTCCAGGTGAAGGCGGATGGATCGATGATTTCGGAGGGGCCGTGCGGGCCTTGCGGCTGGAAGCGCGAGGCGGGGTCGGGATACAGCGTCGCTTCGCCGTCGAGACGAAAACGGTAGAGCATTCCCGTGCGGGCGGCCGCGACGTGGGCCGAGAAATACCCGTCGCCTTCCGGCGTCAACGCGGCGGAGGACGAATCGCCGTCGAAAATCACCTCGACGCGACGCCGCTGCGGGGCCCAAACACGGAAACGAACGCCGCTTGAGACGACGTCTGCGCCGACGGGAAGCCGTCGGTCTGCCGTCGGACTCGCCATTGCTTACCTCCGAAGCTGCACTGCCCGCTGGCCCTCCTCCCTGCAGGGCCGACTGTTTCCATACAACAATCGTGCCTAACGCCGATTTTCCTCGTCGCCGAGCAGGAATTCGGCGGCGAGATTTATCGCCGTAAATTGCGGATTGGGAAAATGGGGAATAGCTCAGGCAGGAGCCGCCGCGACGACAAGCAGTCGGCCGGCGATTTCATTTCGCCTGGGCGTAGCGGTGCGTCGGCGTCGGCCGGCCGGGACGGAAGCTCTGCAACGACCGCACCTCCGCCGTCGCCCCGAATTCCGCCGCGACCTCCGCCAGCGCCCGCCGCACCTCCGCTTCGATCGACGCCGGATCGGCCGCGACGCGGGCGTTGACGATCACCTCCGCCTCCGCAACCCGGCCGCGCGACGGCAGCGACAATTCCGGCTGGGCGCCGCTGCTGACCAAATTGGCGACGCCGAACGAGCCGTCGTGCAGGCCGATGACTTTGAGGTGACCCGGCTCCGCGCCCATCCGGCCGAACGCCTCGCGCAGACTTCCGATTAATTGCATCAGCAGTGCATCAAGATCAAATGGTT
>DATKHW010000859.1:0-3182 GCA_035546275.1 Gemmataceae bacterium | reverse complement strand
CCGCCGAAGAGGCGCGTCAGGCCGGCGTGGAGGCCGGCTCGATCTCGAGCAACGCGCACATGTTGTCGATCAGGTCTTCGATGTTGAACGGCTTGTGCAGGAAGTCGTCGGCGCCGGAAAGACGGAGTTCCTGGATCTTGTCTTCCTCGATCATGCCACTGATGCAGAGGATGCGCACCTCTTCCAGCGTCGGGTCGGCCCGGACGCGGTGGCAGACTTCCTTGCCGTTGATGTCGGGCAGCATCACGTCGAGGACGATCAGGTCGGGCCGATACTCCTTGACCATCATGCCGGCGTCGAAGCCGTTGCCGGCCACGCGCACCTCGAACCGGCCGTCCTCTTCGAGGACCTTCGTCATCAGCTCCACCAGCTCCATGTCGTCGTCCACGAGCAGGACCTTCCGCTTCCCGCTTTCGAGGGCGTCGGTCGGGATGCCGTTGTCCCTCATGAATTTGTACAGTGCCTCTCGCGGGATGCGCCGGAACTTGGAGCCGGGCACGCGGAAGCCCTTGAGCTGCCCGTTGTCAAAGCAACGGATGATGGTTTGTTGGGAGACCTTGCAAATTTTGGCGGCTTCGCCGGTCGTGAAAACGGTTTTCATGCGTACGTCCATCCCTTGCCGGCGCGGGGCCGGCCGCACGAGTGGTGATCGTCGGGCGCCTTTCCGTGAGAGGCCCGCCGATCGTTATCCTCCCTGATCACTGCCTCTTACCTGTCCGTGAAGCGTTCACTGCATCCACGGTCCTTGGGCCGCGGAAAACGTGGCGTGAATCAACGGAAGTCGGACTTGGTTGTGTCTTTCGCTTGAATTCGGCCACGGCGGAGAGCTGTGGAACTCCAGCCACCTAGCGCGATTATAACGAACCTGGGAGGCCTGTCAACGCGAATCGCCCGCATAGCCTTGCTCTAACTTCTTGACACAATTGCACTTCCTCCTTTCCCGCGAATTCCTTACCCTTTTGTGAAAAATTGCGTCGTCCGCCTCTTTTCCGTCGTCGGCCAAAGTTGCTTCTAGCGCCGAAATCGCCGCTGCTCCTCTTCTTGTCTTTTTCATCGGCGGTCCCGCTCTCGCCCATTACCGAAATCTCGCCCCATTTGCCCGGATTCTCAATCGAGGTAGATCATGAGTACGGCGAGATCGGCCGGACAAATGCCGCTGATGCGGCCGGCCTGACCGAGACTCGCCGGGCGAATGCGGTTCAGCTTCTCGCGCGCCTCGGCCCGAAGCTGCGGCACCGCGGCGAAGTCGAACGACGCCGGGATCGGCCGCGACTCCAAGCGCTGGAACCGCTCCACCTGCTCCGCCTGGCGATGGATGTAGCCGGAGTATTTCGCTTCGAGAACGACCTGTTCCACCACATCGGCCGGCGCGTCGAATCCCGACCCGCCGGCGTTCCGCGCCATTTCCTGAATGCGGGGCCAATCGACTTCCGGCCGCCGCAGCCATTGCTCCAGCGTCTGCTGCTCGACGCGAACCGCCCGCAAGCTGTCCGTCAACTCCGCGACGGCGGCTTCCTTGCGCTGCAAGCGATGCCAGGCGTCGTTTTTCACCAGGCCGACGCGCCGGCCGAGCGGCGTGAGTCGGCGATCGGCGTTGTCGTGGCGCAGCAGCAGGCGGTACTCGGCTCGGCTCGTGAACATGCGGTACGGCTCGTCGACGCCGCGCGTCACCAGGTCGTCGATAAGGACGCCGATGTACGCCTGGCTGCGGTCCAGGAGGAACGGCGGTTCCTGCTTGATCTTGAGCGCCGCGTTGATCCCGGCCGTCAGTCCCTGCGCCGCGGCTTCCTCGTATCCTGTGGTGCCGTTGATCTGGCCGGCGAAGTACAAACCCTCGACGGGTTTCGTTTCCAGCGTCGGATACAGCTGCGTCGGCGGGGCGTAGTCGTATTCGACGGCGTAGCCCCAGCGCAGCACCTCGGCGTCTTCCAGGCCGGGAATGAGGCGGAGCATTCCCTGCTGCACGTCCTTGGGTAAGCTGGTGCTGATGCCGTTGCAATAGTATTCGAGCGTATTGCGACCTTCCGGCTCCAGAAAAATCTGGTGGCTTTCCTTCTCGGCGAAGCGAACGACCTTGTCTTCCACCGACGGACAGTAGCGCGGCCCACGGCCCTGAATCTGGCCGGAATACATCGGCGCCCGGTGCAGGTTGGCCCGGATCAGGTCGTGAACCGCCTGATTCGTATGCGTAATGTGGCAATCCAGCTGCGGCTGCGTGACGCGCTCCGTGGCGAAGCTGAACGGGCGCGGATCGGGATCGCCGGGCTGCAATTCGCACTTGGAGAAGTCGATGGTGCGCCCATTGAGGCGGCACGGCGTGCCGGTCTTGAAGCGGGCGAGCTGAAAGCCGCATGACGCCAGACTTTCGCTGAGCGATTCGGCCGTCCCATCACCGGCCCGGCCGCCGCGGCTCTTGGCCTCGCCGGTGTGCATGATCGCCTTGAGAAACGTGCCGGTGGTTAGCACGACGGCCTTGGCCCGGTACAGGGTTTCGCCGCGGGCGACTACCCCGACGACGCGCTTCCGCGGGCCGCAGGGCGGGGAGACCCCGCCCCTACCGTCGTCCGTAGGGGCGGGGTCTCCCCGCCCCTCTTCCATCAACAACGCTTCCACCATCTCCTGGCGCAGCGTCAGCCCTGGCTGCGCCTCGACGGTGTGTTTCATGGTGAACTGATAGAGCTTCTTGTCCGCCTGGGCCCGCGGCGAGTGCATTGCCGGCCCCTTGGTACGATTCAGCATTCGGAACTGAATCGCACTGGCGTCGATGCACTTGCCCATTTCGCCGCCGAGGGCGTCGATTTCGCGGACGATCTGCCCTTTGGCGACGCCGCCGATGGCCGGGTTGCAGCTCATTTGGGCGACGGCGTCGGCGTTCATCGTGAGCAGAGCGGTGCGCATTCCTATGCGGGCGGCGGCGAGGGCCGCTTCGACTCCGGCGTGGCCGGCGCCGACGACGATTACGTCGAATTCGTAGGTGAGGGGGAACATGGCGCACCATTCCTCGCCCCAGCCGACACAGGCCGGGGGCTTGATGGAATATACCCGAAGGGGGCGGATTGGAAAAAGAGGGACTGGCGGAGACAGGAGGTCGGCGAGCCGCCGCGCTTATCGCGGCGGGTTGGGCCTCCCACTGCGGGGATGAACCCCGCCGCTCGCCGCGCCAACGTGGAAGGGGCTTTAAC
>DATKHW010000858.1:0-2732 GCA_035546275.1 Gemmataceae bacterium | reverse complement strand
CAGACCCGCTTTCTCGACGGCGCCCTGTGCCGCGCCGAAATCCAAGTCAACCTAACAGCCGGAGGCGATCCCAAGCCTGTTGCCGCCGAGATCGTCTCCGGCAGCTACTTTTCCGTGCTCGGCGTCGGCCCCGCGCTCGGCCGCGTCATCGAACCCGCGGACGATGCCGGGTACGGCACCGGACCCGTTGTCGTCCTTTCGTATGATTTTTGGCAGGCGCAGTTCGGCGGCGCTGCCGATATCGTCGGCCGCAAGGTGCTGATTGGCAATCACCCCATGACGGTGGTCGGCGTAGCCGCTGCCGGCTTCCGCGGCGTCGACGTCGGCGCTGTGCCGGCTTTCTGGATGCCCACGTCCATGGCCGCTTATGCGAACGTCGACGAAGACGATCTCCTCAACACCCCCGTCCGCTGGGTACAGATCCTCGCCCGCCTGCGCCCCGGTATCTCGGTCGCGCAGGCGCAGACCGGTTTGCAGCCGTGGTTCAAGGCATGGCTCCAGGACAGCACGCTTCGCCGCGGCTTCCCGAGGCTTTCGGCCGACCACATCCGCGAATATCTGGCAACCACTCTTGATCTCACCTCCGCGCCCCAGGGCCATTCGGTGCTGCGCTACAAGCTGGCCCAGCCGCTCTGGCTCCTGTTCGCCGCCACCGGCATCCTGCTCGGCCTTGCCTGCCTGAACGTCGCCGGACTCTTCTTAGCTCGTGGCTCTGCACGCGGCCGCGAGATTGGCACTCGCCTCGCTCTCGGCGCTTCGCGAGGCCGTATCGGCCGCCAACTCCTTGCCGATAGCCTGCTGCTTGCGGTGGCAGGCGGTGTCCTTGGTGTGGTTGTGGCTCCGCTTGCGATCCGCGGACTCATCGCGTTCATGCCGCGCGACCTCGGCTCAAATGCCCTGAGCGGGGCCCTCAGCTTGCGCCTCCTCGCCTTCGCGTTCTTCGCCAGCGTAACTGCCGGTCTCTTGAGTGGCCTTGCTCCCGCCGTCCACGCCGGAGGCGATAGTGTGGTCGGCTCACTCCGCGAGCGCGGCGGAACCGGCTTCGGCGGCGTCCGCCTGCGCAAATGCATCGTCACTCTACAGGTGGCCTTCTCCCTCATCCTGATCATCGGCGCCGCCCTGTTCCTGCGCACGTTCACCGGCCTGTTGGCCAAAGGGCCGGGCTTCGACACCTCCAGCCTGCTCTCCTTCGCCATCGCTCCGACCCAGAATGGCTATTCCGAGGCCGACGCCTCGCGCCTGGTCCGGCGCCTCGATGAACAGATCCGCGCCCTGCCCGTGGCAAGTTCCTCCGCCGCTGCCCGATACGCCTTCCTCAACGGCTACGCCTGGAGCAATAGCGTCACCATGCAAACCGATCGCCGCACCGTCACCGATGGCACAATCTACTTCAACGCTGTCAGCCCCGGTTTCTTCTCGACCCTCGGCATTCGCATCCTCGCCGGCCGCGATTTCAACCAGAGCGACATCCGTCCCCCCGGCGAGATTGGCCCCCGCGTCGCCATCGTCAACCAGGCCTTCGTCAAGCGCTATCTGGCCGGCCGCGATCCCCTCGGCGTCCTCATCGCCCGGGGCGGCGCCTCAAACGTCAAGCCCGATAGCGTCATCGTCGGCGTCGTCGCCGACATGAGCTATCGCGGTCTCCGTGATCACTACGAGCAGGTCTTCTTTCCGCTGTTCGAACACGACGACACCGGCGCGACTTTCTATATCAAGGTTCGCGGCGCTCCCGAGCAGGCGATTCCATCCATCCGCCGCTTAGTCCAACAAGACGACCCGCGATTGCCGATCCTGTGGTTCCGCACTCTGGACGACCAAGTCAATCGCTCGCTCGCCACCGAGCGCCTCCTGGCCGCCCTCTCCAGCAGCTTCGGCGCGCTGGCCCTGCTGCTCTCGTTGATCGGTCTCTACGGAGTGATGTCCTTCGTGGTCACGCGTCGCACCCGCGAAATCGGCATCCGCCTCGCGCTTGGCGCCACGGGCGCTTCCGCCATCCGCCTCGTCCTGCGCGACGCCGTCGCTATGATCGCCGTCGGCATGGCCATCGCGCTCCCTTGCGTCGCCGCCCTCGGCAAGCTCGTCCAATCCCAGTTATTCGGCGTCACTGCTACCGATCCCGCGACTATTGCCGCCGCCGCCCTGGTCCTGGGCGCCGGAGCCCTTGTCGCCGCCTTCATACCCGCTTGGCGCGCCTCGAACGTGACCCCCACGGAGGCCCTACGGCTGGAATAGCGCCGATCGCCGCAAGCATCTGGGCGGATAATGCTGCCGCCGGCGTGGCGGCAGGTATTCTTACGCGGCCGTTTACCTTTTCCGGATCTCCGCGACCTTCGCCTTGGCTGTCTCCATCCGCTCCTGGAGTGGACTAGTCGTTTCCTCCTGGCGCTCCACACGATTATGGTTAGTCGCCCGTGATGCTAACGGTCGCGTGGCCGGCGCCGGCTGGCCACCCCCTCAGGCTCGCCGAATCCAGGCCACCTATTTCCGGCAAACGATCAGCCCCTCTTGCGTAGGCTTGCCGAAAGCTCACGCTTCAATAACAGCATTGCCCCGGTATGCAGTTACCAGGCGCTTTTGAGCTAAATTTCGATGGAGGCCCTAGTCCCAAATGGACGACGCTGTCATGACAATGTCGCCGAACCTTGTATAAAAAGGGTTTGCCGTTTTATTGCTCTTTGTCCTTCTATCCTTCTGCGTACGTCACGATTTGGGAGCAAGAAATTGGTACGTAA
>DATKHW010000857.1:0-9733 GCA_035546275.1 Gemmataceae bacterium | reverse complement strand
ACCCCCCCCCCACGACAATTCACTCCTTCGTGATCGTCTCGTCCAAATTCAGCAGCACGCGCGAAACGACCGTCCACGCCGCCGCCTGCGCCGGCGTGGCCCCGTCCGGCAATTTCGACGGGTTGGCCGGGTCCGCCGCCGCAAGATCCCACGGCTTCGCATCCATCGCGCCGAAGCGCGCCTCTTCCTTCGCTAACAAGCTCCGCAACGTATTCATCTCCTCCGCGTCCGGCTTGCGGGCGAGGCAGCGGCGGAATGCATAGACGATCCGGTCGTCGTCGCTCTTGCCGCCGTCCGTCAGCGTGCGGAGGGCCAGCGCCCGCGCACATTCGAGGAAATCCGGCTGGTTCAGCGTCATGAGCGCCTGCAGCGGCGTGTTGGACCGCCCCCGGCGGACGCAGGCGAAATCGCCGTTGGGCGAATCGAACGTCTGCAGCACCGGGTTCGGCACGGAGCGGAAGCGGAAAATGTAGACCGAGCGGCGGAAGCGCTCCGGCCCTTTTTCGACACTCCAGTCCTTCGGTCCATAGCTGGCCGGCGGCTGGAACAGGAAATCCGGCAGCGGCGGGTGGATGGGCGGCCCGCCGACCTTGGGGTTGAGCAAACCGCTCGCCGCCAGGGCCACGTCGCGTACCGCCTCGGCCTCCATGCGCAGCCGCGGGCCGCGGGCCAGCAGCCGGTTGTCCGGATCGCGGTCGCGCAACTCCGGCGTCGTCCGCGACGACTGGCGGTACGTCGCGCTGGTCACGATCAGCCGGTGCAGCTTCTTCATGCCCCATCCCCGATCCATGAACTCCACGGCCAGCCAGTCGAGCAGTTCCGGGTGCAATGGCGGCTCGCTCTGCAAGCCGAGGTCTTCCGATGTGGCGACGATGCCGATCCCGAAATCCATCTGCCAGACGCGGTTGACGAGGGAGCGAGCCGTCGTCGGCGACTGTCGATCGACGAGCCATTGGGCGAAGGTCAGCCGGTTGAGCGGGGCGCCGTCCGGCAGCGGGTTGAGGAACGACGGCACGCCCGGATCGACGTGATCGCCCGGTTTGAGGAAATTGCCGCGTTTCAGGATGTGCGTGTCCCGCGGCTGCTCCCGCGTCTTCAGCACCAGCTGCGTCGTCCCTTCGGGATAATCCTTCCACAGATCCTCAATACGCTTGTCGGCGTTGGCCCAGTCGGCGACGGTGGTTCGCCAGCAGCCGAAGACCGCATCCTCCTGTTCCGGCGTCCGCTTGTCGCGCGGCACGGCCAGGATTTGCCGGACCGCCGGCGCAACCGGATCGGCATCGGCGCCCGCCGTTGCGGTCAGCGACAGGCGGAAGCGGCCGAGATTGTGGTTCTGGTTGTCGTCGCTGTTCCAGCCCCCGCCGTTCTGTTTGATGGCGAAAGTCAGCGTCGTCCCGTTGGGGTTCTCCAGCGGCTTTTCCAGGGTGAAAACGATCTCGTGCGGCTGGTTGCGGCGGCCGGGGTCGCGGTCGGTGGCCCAGGCCGTGTCGTCGTTGCCGTCGATGGCGAACGACGCCGGGCCGATAAGCCGCTTCTTGCCGCTTTTGTCATCGTAAATGGAGTCGAGCGGCGTCTCCGGCGGGTTGTAGTCGGCGGTCGCCCTGGCGAACTTCAGCTGCTCCGTCTTGCCGCCGATTTCCGCCTCGACCGCGAACTCACTGAGCGCCGCCGTGCCGTAAATCGACCGCCCTGGCCCGCCGCGCGGTAGGTTCGGATCGTTGAGCAATTCCATGCGGAAGGCGGTGATATTTTTCGCATCCGTTTTCACTTTCATGCGGACCGTATGCTTGGTCGGCGCGTAGCCCTGGCACAGGAAGGAGCCGTCCGGCATCGGCAGGTACTTCTGCCCGCCCGTCGATTCGCCCTCGACCTCCGGCTGCACCGTCGTCCAGGCCGGCCGCCCCTGCTCCGCCTTTTCCTCCCAGGCCGCCATGCGTTCCCGCCAGTCGGGAGCACGGCGTTGCAGGTCTTCTTCCACCTCGCGGATCTGTTTCAGCACATCCGCCCGCTTTTTCTGCTCCTCCGGCGTGCAGACCGTGACGTTGGCCTCATAATCGTTGTTAAGGAAGGCGAAAAGGCGGTAATACTCCTTCTGCATCAGCGGATCGAATTTGTGGTTATGGCATTGGGCGCACTGGATGGTCAGGCCGAGCACGCCCTTGCCGATCGCGTCCATGCGGTCGAACATGGCGTCCATGCGGAATTGCTCGGGATCGACGCCGCCTTCCTCGTTAATCATCGAGTTGCGCAGGAAGCCGGTGGCCACGACGTCGTCCTGGGTGGCGTTGGGCAGCAGGTCGCCAGCCAGCTGGTCGATGATGAACTGGTCGTATGGCAGATCGCGATTGAGGGCGCTGACGACCCAGTCGCGGTAGAACCAGACGAAGCGCGGCTTGTCCTTCTCGTAGCCGTCGCTGTCGGCGTAGCGGGCGGCGTCGAGCCACCAGCGGCCCCAGCGCTCGCCGTAGTGCGGCGAGGCCAGCAGGCAGTCCACGACTTTCTCGTAGGCGTCGGGACTTTGATCGGCGAGGAAGGCGTCCACTTCTTCCGGCGCCGGCGGCAGGCCGGTCATGTCCAGCGTGACGCGGCGGATCAGGGTGGTCCGGTCCGCCTCCGGCGAGGGATGCAGCCCTTCCTTTTCCAGCCGGGCGAGGACAAAGGCGTCAATGGGATTCCGCACCCAATTCGCATCCTTGACGGCGGGGAGCGCCGGCCGCACTGGCGGCCGAAAAGCCCAGTGGTGCAGCGACGGATCGTCGCCGGCCAGGGCGTCGGGCCAGACGGCGCCGGCGTCAATCCAGCTGCGGAGCGTCTGGATTTGCGCGGCCGAAAGGCGATCGCTCTTGTACGGCATGGCGACGGCGTCGTCCGTGCTGGTCACGCGGCGGATCAATTCGCTCTTGCCGCTGTCGCCGGGGACGACGGCGGGTTTGCCCGATTCGCCGCCCTTGAGGGCGCGGGCCTTGACGTCGAGGCGAAGCCCGGCGGTGCGATTATGGCCGTCGTGGCAGGAGAAGCAGCGGTCCTTGAGGATCGGCAGCACATCGCGCTCGAAATCGGCGGCGGGCGCGGCGAGCGGCAGAGCCAGGAACAGCGCGACGGAAACAGCGGGGCCGGGTCGCAAGGCGGGGTCCTCCGACAGGGCGGCGAGACGCGGGGCGGCTGGCGGGGGCGCGTGGGGGAGCTAAATTCGATTCTATCCGTGGGTTTGGGGCGTCACAAGGGGCCGGCGCCGTCTTGCTTTTTGATTGACATGCGCGGTTGATGCGATGGATCATATCATTGCGCTGAGGCTGCCAATCCGCCGAGACGATCACCATGTTCGGATGGTTCCGTCCAACCTGTCCTGTCGGCTCCGCCGAGAAATCGTGGATCGAGGACCGGATGCGCTGGTTGTCGCTCGACTTCCGCCTGGATCGCATGACCAAGGCGACCGTCATCCTGCCGACGCCGGCCTTCTTCCCTGACCGCTATGACGCCGACCGGGCCGGCGCTAAGCGACTGTTCAGGCGCGTTTGCGGTTACATGGGTGTGGATCCGGACCCTATCCGGCTGGTGTTCATCAAGAGCAAACATTTGGAAGGCATAGAAGGGCACACCCACGGCGCCGCGGGCACTTATGAAAACGAGGGCTGGCGCACGACGATCCGGTTGGACGAAAGCACTCTGCACGATCCGATGGTCGTCGTCGCCACCCTGGCGCACGAATTGGGGCACGTCCTGCTGCTTGGCGAGGGCCGCATCACCGCCGACCGCAAAGATCATGAGCCGCTCACCGACCTGATAACCGTCTTTCTGGGCCTGGGGCTGTTCACAGCGAATTCGCGCGTCCGAACCAGGACGGAACAGCTCGCCCACGGCTCCAGCTGGAGCATCAGCCGTCTCGGTTATCTTGACGAACACGCGGTTGGCTACGCTCTCGCTCTCTTCGCCTGGATTCGCGGCGAGGATCGGCCGACGTGGCTGCGGCATCTGCGCCTCAACCCGCGCACCTATTGCAAGCAGGGCCTGCGCTATCTGCTCAAGACGGGCGACTCGTCGTTCGACCCCGCGCGGCCATCTTGCCAACCGGCCTCGGACGACATTTGAAGAGGCGCCACAACCGCAGACACGCCTGTGCATCGGCTTTGGCTGGGGGGGGAATCGCGCCGCCGACTGTTGCTATTTCTCCTTCACCGGCGTCAGAAACTCCAGCTTGGTCGAGAGGTCCTTGGCCAGATTGGCCCGTTTCAGGAACAGCAGCGCGAAGCTGGTGTCGGCGACCGGCGTCGATCCGTAGTAGCCGTTGGTGTACCACGACCCGTCGCCGTTCTGGGCCGGCAGGAGCAGGTCCACGCCCCACGGATACCATTCCTTGCCGTCCAGGGCCCGCCGGCCGTACAGCATCCCCACACGCTCGACGGACCACAGGAAATAGAGCCCGGCCATCTTGCCGTTGAGATAACCCGGCTCTTTCATCATGCGGATGGAATGGGCCAAAGCCTTCATGCCCTTTTCCACCTGCGGATCTTCGCCGCGGGCCGGCGCGTCGTCGGCTTTCAGATCGGCCGTCACGCCGTGACCGACCGCCAAGCCCAGCAAACCGGCCCCGGTCATTGGCGGCCGCTCCTCGCCGTCCGGCGGATGATAAATGAAGTTGTAGTTCCAGTCGCCGCGAGGCTCCTGGCTCACCTGGAAGCGCTGGGCCAGCCGGGCCAAGGCTCGTTCCATCGGCACGCCATGCCGGCCCGCCGCCCACAGGCCGAGCGTGGCGAACTGCGTGTTCGAGTTGTCGGTGTTGTCGCCTCTGGGCATGTCGTCGTCGTCGATCGCCGGCGCCAGCGCCGGGATGCTTTGCAGGCCCGGCGACAGGCCGCCGTAAAACCTCCTCGCCCGTTTCACGTCGTCGTCGGTCGGCAACGGGTTCATGCTGCCGTGAATCGGCTCCGACGGTCCGTTGCCGTCCCGCCTGCTAAGGAGGCCGTCGAAGCCGTCGCCGCCGTCGCGCACCATGAGATCGAGGGCGGAGCGCGGCCGCGTCGTTTGGAGAATCGCCAGCAGATTCTGCTCTTCCTTGCCGGAAGGGACCGGGCAGTCATAGGTCCAGCCGCCGCTGCTGTGCTGGCCCACCAGTAAGCGCAGGGCCATGGTCCGGATGAGCGGTTCGTCGGCCTGGTCGCCGAGTCGGTCGAGGAACAAGATCGCCAGGCCCAGCTCGTAGGTTGTGTTCAAATTGGGAATGGATTTGCGCACATACCGGGCCGCTTTCTGAATGCTTTCATCCTCCGGGGGGACGCCGCATTCCAGGAGCGTTAGGCCGGGCAAAGCGGCCATGCCCGTTGCATGGTCAAACGACCAGGTTCCTTCCGGACTTGGCATTTTCTTGAGGTAATCGACGCCGCGTTTGATGGCGGCGTTGACCTTGCCCTGCTTGTCGGCGGGCAGCCAGGGCGGTTCGGGCGGAGGCCTGGGCGCAGGATTCTTCTGTGGATCGTTATTTACGCTATTCTCAGGCGGCTTGTCGGGAGCAGGCGGGGACTGCGGGCGCGCGGTCGTCGCGGCGACAGAGGGGCTTTCCGGCTTGGCAAGTACGCGCCAGGCCAACACGCCGCCGGCGCCGGCCAACAGCAGCACAGCGAGCACGACGACGCCAATCAGAACCATCCAGCCGTTCCCGCTGGCCGCCGTTTCATCCGGCGCGGCCGACGGAAGGGGGCGCGTGCCGAACGGCGCCGGTGCATCCGGCCCCGGCACGGCGAAGGCGGCGCGACAGCAGGGACAACGGAAACGGCTGCCAGCGGAGACGGACGCCGAGGTCGTCAGGCTCGTTGCACAATGGGGGCAGGTGATAATCGCGGGTGTCATGGCGATTCGCATCTCCCTGGATGACCAGGACCGTGGCCCTCAAGGGCAGGGGAGAGGCCGCAGCACTTCACTCTAGCGGTCCGGCCGGCGCACCGCCAGGATAATGCCAACGAACCCCCGTCCTTGCGCGGCGAGCTAGCAGTCGCTGCCCTAGAATAGGGACGGAGGATCGCCGTCATGCCCACATCTTATCGCGCCCCTTCGCCGTCTGGCGGTCAGGGACAGGTGCTGTACGACGGCCAATGCCCGCTCTGCCTGCGCTCCGTCCGCATTTTGCAGCGTCTCGACTGGTTCCACCGGCTGGCTTACCTCAACGCCCGCGACCGACAGCACTTGCCGACCAGCGAGGCGCCGCTCGACCCCGACCGGCTGCTGCAGGAGATGCACGTCCTGACGCCGGACGGCCGACGGCTCTATCACGGGTTCGCCGCCCTCCGCTGGATCGCCTGGCGGCTGCCTCTGCTCTGGCCGGTCGCGCCGCTGCTCAGCATCCCCGGCGTCTCCTGGCTCGGCCAGCGCCTCTATCTTTGGATCGCCCGCAATCGCTTCCGTCTCGTCCCGTGCCACGGCGGGGTTTGCACCTTGCCGCCTCGCCGCTGAACCAATCCGCTGCCTCCCTGCCCGCGAAAGTTCAAGGGCCGCTGTCACATTCCCTGGAAAAGCCCGTAACAATTGGCGAATGGAGGATAGAAGACAATGGGCCGCGAAGCCCAGCAAAACAAACAAACTTCCGCCATGCAGGCGGGTTACAACGGGGAAATAAACCATGATGCGTATCAAGTTCTTTGCAGCGGCGGCTGTACTGGTCCTGACGAGCACGGCCTTCGCCGCCGCACCGGCGGCTCATCGGGCCACAGGGGTCAAGGCGATTCTGGTCGGCGACACGAATGCGTTTCCCAATGGAGACGCGGCCAACGACGTCGCCTCGGTGGAGCGGTATCTGCGCGGCCTTCCTGGCTTTGACGCCCAACGCGATCTGCGCGTAATCGAAGGCAACGACGACACGGCGGAAAACATCCTGGAAGCGATCGACGAAATCGACGTGGAGCCGACGGATGTGCTGTTCTTCTACTATGAGGGCCACGGCGCCTACGATCCAAACGAATCGCGCTACTACGATCCCTCGGGCGGGCACATGCTGCAGATAACCAACGGCGACCTGCTGCGGTCGGACCTCATGAATCACCTGCTGACGAAGGACGCGCAGCTGACCGTTTGCATCACTGAGACCTGCAACGTGGCGACGACTTACTGCCCGCAAGGGCACACCCTTGGCGAGGCGCCGCCGGAGAAGGTCGTCTCGGCGTCGCTGCAAACGCTGCTCTACAACTACACGGGCGTTGTGGACGTGAACGCGGCTCAGCGGGGCGAGTCGAGCTGGAGCAACCCGGACGGCGGCTGGTTCACCCAGACCATGCTGCAAGTCCTGAGCGACGACGACGTGCTCAGCCCGCTGAGCGGCCTCGTGCCGGCGGAAGACTGGACCTCGTTCCTGGATCGCGTCTCGGACAAGACCCACAACGTTTTCGCCCAAGAGCAGAAAGCCGAACGGACCTATCCGAAGCCGAACAAGGATCTGCTCAAGCAGAAGGACCAGCGGCCGCAGGTGTTCGTCCTGAACGTCAAGGCCGTGGGGGGAGATCTGTTCGACGACAACTATGTGCCGCCGCCGCCCCCGCCGGTGGACTTGTTCGGCAAGTCGCCGTTCGGCAATCCGCCGATCGGCACGTCGCCGTTCAGCCCCCCTCCGGCTGGCACGTCGCCGTTCAGCCCCCTTCCGGGCGGCACGTCGCCGTTCGGCAATCCGCCGATCAGCGGCTCGCCGTTCGACAATCTTCCCACCCTGCCGCCCCGCCGATGAGGTTGTATCGGGTTTTGAAAAGGCCGTCCCTGGCCGCGAGCCGGGGGCGGTCTTCTTCGTTTGGCGGACGATAGAAGTTCACGGCAAGCGCAAATACAATCAGGGAATCGCGCATGCTTTTCTTAATCCTCTCCGGGGGCGCTCATGACGCGGCGTTTCGTGCAGCAGATGGCGGACGGCGACGCCGTCGATGAGGTATTCCTGGTTGCGGACAAGCAACTCCGCGCCAATCGAAACGGCAACCTCTATCTCCAGGTCGAACTGCGAGACCGCACCGGCGCCATGAGCGCGCGCCTCTGGAACGCTGGCGAACATCTCTTCCGCTCCTTCGAGGCCGGCGATTTTCTCCTGGCCAAGGGCAAGGTGCAGCTCTTCCAGGGCGCCTTGCAGATGATCCTCAGCCACATCGACCGCGTCGAGTCCGAGAAGGTGGAGCTGGCCGACTTCCTGCCGCACACCGAGCAGGATGTGAGCAAGCTCTACGAACGGCTGCGCGCTTTCATGCTCAAGCTCGGCAATCCGCATCTTCGCGGCCTGGCCGAGTGCTTTTTGATGGACCAGGATTTCGTCCACGCCTTTTGCAAGGCCCCGGCCGGCGTCCGCAACCACCATGCCTACCTCGGCGGCCTGCTGGAACATGTCGTGACCCTGCTCGACGCCGCCGACCGGCTGGCGCCGCTGTATGCGGAGTTGGACCGCGACGTGCTGCTCATGGGCGTTTTCCTGCATGACATCGGAAAAGTGCGCGAATTGACGTTCGACCGCGCGTTCTCCTACACCGACGAGGGCCAGCTGATCGGCCATCTCGTCATCGGCGTGGAGATGCTCAACGAAAAGGTCGCACGCGTGCCGGACCTGACAGGCGAGGCGTTCCCGGCCGAACTTTTGCTGCGGCTCAAGCATCTCATCCTGAGCCACCACGGCACGTATGAGTTCGGCAGTCCGAAGCTGCCGATGACGCCGGAGGCCATCGCCCTGCACCACCTGGACAACTTCGACGCCAAGGTGCACAGCTTCACGCGCGACATCCGCGACGACCGCAACAGCACGTCGGCGTGGACGCCGTTCAACCAATCGCTGCAGCGCCGGCTTTTCAAGGGCGGCCCTTCCGAAACGGCGTACGCACCGACGGCGGAAGGCGTGGAATGACACGTTGACAAGGTGACAAGCTGACAAGGTGAGCAGCCGGTTTACCTTGTTAACTTGTCACCTTCTCACAAGCAGACGGAACCCATGCCCGAATTCGAGAACCAAATCCTGTCCGTCCTGGCTCGCAAGAGCTACACACCGCTTAAGCCCAAGGCACTCGCGCGCAAGCTCAATGTGCCTGCTCCCCAATATCCGGATTTTCGCCGAGCGCTCCGCAGTCTGCTCCAGCAGGGCCGCATCGAAATCGGCAAGAACCTCACGGTTCGGCCGGCCCCGCCGCACGGCACGGTCACGGGAACCTATCGCCGCACCGGGACCGGCTTCGGTTACGTCCGGCCTCGATATGTCGAAGGGCAGCTGGGGATCGAGGTGCGCATCGCCGAACACGACGCGCTTGACGCCGCCACCGGCGACGTCGTCGTCGTCCGCCTCACGCGCAAACCGGCGGGGCCTGGCGCCAACCCGTCAGGGAAAATCATACGCGTTCTAGAGCGAGCGTCGCGGAATTTCGTAGGGACGTATCACGAGCGCGACGGCGAAGGGTTAGTTCGCGTGGATGGCACTGTGTTCGCGCACAGCGTCTTCGTCGGCGACCCGGGCGCGAAGGGCGCCCGGCCGGACGACAAGGTCGTCTTTGAGATGGCGCGCTTTCCATCCATCGACGACCGCGGCGAAGGCGTCCTCGTCGAGGTGCTGGGGCCGCGCGGCGAACCCGGCGTGGACACGCTATCGGTCATCCGTGCCTTTAACCTGCCCGACGAGTTCCCCGAGGACGCCAAGCAGGAAGCCCGCGAGGCGGCAGCCGCCTTCCGCGAAACCGATCTCGACTGCCGCGAGGATTTCACCAGCGATCTCGTCGTCACCATCGATCCGGCGGAC
>DATKHW010000856.1:0-21487 GCA_035546275.1 Gemmataceae bacterium | reverse complement strand
GCGCAAGCTGGGCAAGGAGCGCGAGACGCGCAACCTGACCGGCCACAAGGACATCGTCGCCGGTTGCGGATTCACGGCGGACGGCCGATTGCTGTCCTGGTCGCACGACGGCACGCTGCGCCTTTGGGACGCAGTTAGCGGTCGGGAAGTGGGCGTCCTTCGCGGCCATGAGGACCGTGTGACGGCCGCCGCTCCCTCACCGGATGGTCGTTGGGCCGTTTCGGGCGGCCGCGACGGCGTGGTCCATCTGTGGGATCTGGCATCCATGGCCAGCGTTGCATATGTCCAGGGAACAGCCGAGGTGCGGGCCTGCTATTTCCTGCCCGACGGGGCTTCCGTGATCGTGGCCGATGCGGACGGCGCCGTGATGATGCTCTCTGCACCCGGTCTGGACGTGGAAGCGGAAGTCGAGGTCGGCGCCAAGCCGCAATGCGGCGATTTGTCCCCGTCCGGTACGGAGTTCGTTCTCGGCGGTGAGGATGGCCGCGTCTATTTCCTGGCCGTGGAGGAGCGGGAGGCGTCGGCCCTGGTCGTCACGGCCGGGCGGCGGCCGCATGAAAACCGCGGCATGTTCGGCCGACTGCTCGGCAAGCCGCGCGTCCACTACGTTTATGAGTGCACTTGCCCCGTTTGCCGGCGGGTAGCCGAGTCGCCGCAGCTGCCCAATCAACCTTTTCCCTGTCCCGGTTGCCACCGAGCGCTGCGCGTCTCCGGCCCCGTGCGGGAGCTGCAGGCGAGCTGAAGCCATCCACTGTCAGCCCGTCACCCACTGCTCCAAATACCGCTTGCTTTGCCGCAGCGCCCGCTGCCGGTCGGACGCGGAGGCTTCATAGGCCCGGTCCTCCACCTCGATGCAAACCGCTCCCCGATAACCGGCGTCCGTCAAGGCGGAGAAAAGCGCTCCCCAGTTCACGTCGCCCAGCCCGGGCAATTTCGCCGTGTGCCAGCCCAGTCCCAGATTGCCCACGGCATAGAGCCGATCCCCGTCAATGCGCTCGTCCTTGGCGTGGAAATGGACGATGCGGCGGCCAAACTCGCGGATGGAGCGGACATAGTCGATGTGCTGCCAGATCAGGTGGGACGGATCGAAGTTGAGGCCGAGGTGCGAGCTGGGCAGCGCCTCGAATAGCGCGCGCCACATCTCCGGCGACACCGCTAGGTTTTTGCCGCCGGGCCATTCGTCCTTCGAGAAGAGCATGGGACAGTTCTCGATCCCAATTTGCACCCGCAGCTCTTCGGCGCAGCGGAGCAAATCGGGCCAAACCGCCCGGACCATCGGCCAGTTCGCTTCCACCGATCGCGTCGGATCACGGCCGATGAATGTGTTTACCACGGGTACGCCGAGCCGCGCCGCCGCGCTCATCGCTTTTTTCAGATGCTCCGCAACAACGCGCCGATGCTCGGGATCGGGGTCGAGTGGATTCGGATAATAGCCCAGGCCGGAAACCGCCACGTCGTGACGGCGCAGCAGATCGCGCACCCGGCCGGCGGCGTCGTCGGTGAAATGGGTCACGTCAAGGTGGGTCACGCCGGCGTAGCGGCGATCGGCGCCGCCCGGCGGCCAGCACATCAGCTCGACGCAGGAGAAGCCCTCGTCGTGCGCGAAGCCGAGAAGCTGTTCCAGATTGAAATCGCCCAGAATGGCGCTGACGAAGCCGAGCTGCATGGCGCATTCCCCGTCGTCGGCGGACTACTTCCTTGAAGTAGTCCGCCGGTCCCGATCAGGCAATCCCTGGCGGCCGGGGAATTCGCATGGCGTCAACTGCCCGCGTACATTTCGTAGAAGTCGTAGTTGACCCCGGCGTTGCCCCCTGCCAGGTTGATGCTGCCGAGGATGCTGCCAGAGATGCTCGTGCCGTCGGTCGCGCCGTTGACGGTCCCGACCTGATCGGAGCTGGTATACATTTTGGGAGGAATGATGCTGACGGTATAGGTGCCAGGCTGCAGGCCAGTGAAGCTGTACGAGCCGTCGGCCGCCGTGGTGGTCGTCAGCGTCTGGCCGTTGGCATACGTCAGCGTCACCGTCAAGCCGGCGAAGCCCCCGCCGGTGTTCTCGTTGAAGACGAAGCCGGATAGGGTGGCAACGGCCGGCGGGTTGACGGAGGCGGTGGCGCTGTACGAGCCTGTGAAGTTCGAGCCGCCGCCGCCCGTTCCGCCGCCGACCACAAAGGACAAGTAGGATTCCGGGGCGCCGGCGTGGTCGGAGTTCTGACTGTAGTGGTTGTCGTCGATCGGCTTGACGTTCAGGGCGTTGTAATCGCTGCCGAACTGAGTGTAAGCGGCTGCCGCCCACTGCCAGTTGACACTGATCCCCGTCGCAGAGCTTGTGAATTGTCCCTGCCAGGTCACGTTTTTGATCCCGCCAGGCAGCCCGTTGGGCAGGGGCAGCGCGACGCCGTCTAGGAAGCCGTTGCCGCTGAAGTGCGTCGGCAGCGTGGTCGTCCAGGTATTGGTCAGCGCGTCGAAGGTCGTCACCGCCGCGGTCGCCGTTGGCGAGAAGATGACGGCTGCGTTGGGGGCGTCGACACTGTAGTTCGAGCCGCCGGCGGTGAATGTGATGACATCATTGCTGAAGTTCAGGGTGACGGGGCTGGAGCCGAGGCCGTTCACCTTGAGGACGCTGCTCAACCAGAGCGAGTCGCCGGCCGAGATGGCCGTGCCGTTGAAGTTTCCGGTGATGGCGCTGAGACCGCTGGTGGAGGGGACGCAACGGTCCTCGAGCGGCTCAAGGCTTAGCGGCGGCCGGCGTTCGCTGCGATGGGCGGCGGGACGCGAGCCGAATAGACGAAGAAACGGATTCATCGCGCGCTCCTGTGGTATGGGCGAATGTTGCGACGGCGGACCGCGGGTCGATCCGGCCGCCCATTGGCACGGGGGGCAACGAGGGGAAGCGTCGGACGGGAGCGGCGCATGGGGAGGGGGACGGGAACGTTCGCACAAGAATAGGTCGCGAATGTCTCCCTGTCAAACGGCGAGACGGACGGATCAGATTGCCGGCGGCGCCGCCGCGGCCTATGGTTGGGCAAGCCTTGGGACACGGGGCGTCCGGCCAGGGAGCATGAGCATGGAGACGAGGGCGGTGAAGGCGCTGTCGCGGACATCGCTGGTAGGCGTGCCCACGCGCGGCCGGCCCAATTGCTTGCAACGCTGTCTCGAAAGCCATCTCGAAATGGGGCGGCGGTTCTGCCGGGCGACGGAATACGCCGTCTTCGACGACTCACCGGACCCTGAAACGCGCCGATCTATCCGGGAAATGCTTCGGGCGCTCCGGCAGGATTTCGGTGCGGAGATTTCCTACGCCGGCCCGCAACAGAAGGACCAATATGTGCGCGAGTTGGTCCGCCGAGGGGCGCCCGAGGCGGAGGCGCGATTCGCGTTGCTTAATCCGGGCGACTTCCCCGACGCCACGGGCGGCAACCGCAACGCTATTCTGCTCCACACGGTGCGGCAGCTGTTGCTCCAGATTGATGACGACACGCTCGGCCGAGTGATGCCGCCGCCGCTGACCAGCCCGGGCGTGGCGTGTCCTCGCTCCACGACCCGACGAAGTTCTGGTTCCCCGAACACGAGGCCGCCGCGACGCCGACGACGACCTTCTCGCCCTGCATGAGTCGTTGCTGGGCCCCAGCGGCGCCGGCTGCGCGAATGGCGCCGACGTCAGCAAAGCCCGGCCGGGCTTGCTCGCCAAACTCGAACGGGGCGGCCGCGTGCTGGTCGCCGCCGCCGGGATCGCCGGCCATTCGGGGATGAGTTCCTCGCTCTATTTCCTCTCTCTGGAAGCGGCGTCTCGCACGCGCCTCCTGCGCTCCGAGGAAACCTACCGCCGCGCCCTTCCGCATCATCAAGTGCTGCGAACGGCGACGCGGCCCACGCTCTGCGACGGAGCGTTCTGTATGGCCCTGAACGTGGGCCTGGACAATCGCCGGCCGCTGCCGCCCTTCCTGCCGGTGCAGCGCAACCAGGACGGCGTCTTTGGTGCTCTGGTGCGAGTCTGCCGGGGCGACGGCTTCTTCGGTTTCCTTCCCGGGGCGGTTCCGCACATCCCACCGGCGCCGCGGCCTCTGTCCCCGGACGACCTGTGGCGCGACGCCGCTGCTCTGCGCGCCGGCCAAATTGTTCTGGGCCTGATCCGCTCCATCGCCGCACCGACTGGCCAGACAGCGGTGGGCCGCGCGCTGGCGGAGTGGGGCGCGCTGCCGGCCGCCGATTTCGACGAACTGCTGCGGATCCGCGTCGGGACGGCGATGAAGCCGGCAGGCGTCCCATCAGGACCATCTGCAGCATCGGTATGGCCACCGCTCCCGGTTCTGGGCCGACGATGTTCGCCGCGTCCTGGCTGTGCTGCGCGATGCGACGGCGCGGCATGAGCCCCTTATTCCCGCCGATCTCGGCGCCTACTTCGGCGCAGAAAAGACGCGCGAACGATTCCAGCGCCTGGTGTGGGACTTTGGCCGGCTGCTCCTGTCGTGGCCGGTTATCGTCGCGGCGGCCGTTGAATTGCGCGCCCGCGGCGTCCGGCCGGCGGTCCGGTTGTGAGTCCTTTGCCGATCGGCGGGGTTTTAACTTCCGGCGATTTTCTGGATTGTCATTGCAACTGCGGCCGAAGAAATCAACAATGATGTTTGGAACGACCTCGTTTTCGTTCTGCGGCTGGATTGCAGTCTGAGAGGTGCGATCATGCGGCGATGGGACGATCGACGAACTGCCCTCGGTTTGGCGTGCGTCGGCTTGCTGCTGGCGGCGGCCCCGGCGTTGGCGCAGCGCAGCAGCTCGTTTGGCAGCAGCGGCGGCTTCAACGGCACTTCCGTCGGCGGCAGCGGTTCCAGCGGCCTCGCCTCCACGGGCGGCGGCAGCGGCAATAATTTCCTGGGAATGAACTCCGGCACGAGCGGCGGCTCCGCCCTGGGCACGAACAACTTCCTCGGCTCCTCCAGCGGCACTGGCACGAACACCGGTCGGGGCGGCACAACGCAGATCGGCTCGACGAGCTTTCTGGGTACGACCTACGGGAATCCCATTGCGATGGGCATCGGCAGCGCCACAGGAACCGCAACCACTACCAACACGACCTTCGGCAACCCGATATACAACCTGAACTCGAGCACGGGCCGATCCGGCGGCGGGTCGGCGAGCGTTTCCACGTCCGGTCAGCAAACAAGCAATGCGGGCTACAATGTACGCCGGTTGCCCGGTTATGCAACGACGATTAAGATCAAAGACATGCCGCCGCCGCCCACCGCTGGCGCGGTTCAAGGCGAGCTGCAGGCCATGCTCAACCAAACGCTCGCTCAGTCGTCGGACCTGGACCGGCGGGATTCCATCCAGGTCGTTATGGACGGTCCGACGGTGGTGCTTAAGGGCCGTGTGGCCGACGACGACGAACGTGTTCTGGTGGACAACATGGTCAAGCTCACGCAGGGCGTCGGCCAGGTCCGCAACGAGCTGACCACGATGGCCGCGACGACCGCGTCGCGCAATCCGTGAACTCCCCGTCGTGGGCGAGCTGCGGGCGTGGGCCGGCTGATGGGACGCTCCATCGGCCGGCCCACGCCGGCCGCTCGCCTTTGGCTTCTGCCAAAGCTCGCTTCTCGTCTTGACGCTGCGCCGCCTGTCTAGTAGGTTTCCGCCCCTTGCGTGGGAAGGGATTCTCCCACGGGCGAGGTCGTGGAATGACGCGGCGATCCTGGATTCCGTCCCTGATCCTCGGGCTGGCCGCTTGCGCCCTGTCCGGGTGTCGCACTTGGCCGCTATGCGGGCCTGCGGCGCTGGTAAAAGACGCCGACAAATCCGCTGCATCAAACGCCCCGCCCCCCTACCATCCCCAGACGCCGCCGGCGCAACCGATCAGCGGGCCGCCGAACCACGTAGCGCCCGCCCGCCTGACCGTCGACCCGCCGGTGAAAATCGACGACCCGCCTCCTCCCCCGGCGCCCCCGCCGCCGTTGCCGGATGCGCCCGTCTTGCAGGTCGGTAAGCCGCCGGAAGACCCGCCCATTGTAACGGCGCTGCGCGATTTGCTGCAAAATCGATCGCCGGAAGCGATGGAACGACTGCGCGCCTATGACGGGGCCAGCCGTGAGCTGCTGCTCACACTGCTGCCGCTGGCGGCCCGCGTCGGCGACGGTGGGCTGGACCGGGCCACGCCGCAAGAAACGGCCGTCTTGCTCGATCAGGTGCGCGACGTGGAAACGGTGCTGCGGCCGCGGGCTGCGCTGACGCTGGACAAGGTCTGCTTCTGCCGGCAGATTCACGGGTTCGGCGATTGCGAGCCGTGGCCGGCGGATCACGTCTTCCAAAGCGAAACGGACGACCACCGGGGCGAGCGCATCCAGGTCTACGCCGAAGTGCGCAATTTCACTTGCCGGCCGCACGGCCCGTTCTACGAAACGTCGCTGGCGGGGGAGGTGGAAATACGCGATTTCAATAAGGGGCTGGCGGCGCGGCTCGATTTCCCGGCGACCGTGGAGCGCAGCCTGACGCCGCGGCAGGACTATTTCGTCAACTTTCAATTCCCGCTGCCGCGACTGCCCGAGGGCCGGTACACGCTGCGGGTGCTGGTCAAGGACATGCTGGCGCCGCCGGCCATGGACGGCGCGCCGCGAGCGGCTGGGCGATCGCTGGACTTCTCCGTGGGCGGCGCCGGCTTGGCTCATGCCGGGCCGCCGTGACAAAGCGTCAGCGGCCTACCACCTCCGCGCGGCCGTCGGCGCCGCCGTCCAACGCCGCTCGCAGATACTTGGTGAATCCCGGGACGTCGTTGATCTTGCCTTCCTTGTAAGGGTCGCCGACCAGGTATGCTTTGGTCCCCTCTTTGTCGATCGGCTCCAGAACGGCGTACAGCGGCAACTGATCGCTCCCGAAAACATCCGCCTGAAGTTTCTGGTTCTGCGGCCCCGTCGTGGAAGTGTTGTATTCGGGCGGCACCTTGTCCGTGTACAGATGCACGAGGACGTACTTGTCGAGCTGATTTTTCACCTCGGGTTGGGTGAAAATGCTCGCTTCGTTGTATTTGCAGTTGGTGCAGGTTTGGGCGGTGAAGTCGAGAAAGACGAGCTTGTTTTCCGCCTTGGCCTTTTGCAGGCCCTTCTGAAGGTCGCCTGTCCAGGCCAATTCGGATTTTTCCGGCAGCAGAAAGGCGTTCAGCCAGGCGAAGACCGTGCCGTCGGGCCGCACCTGTATTTCCTGCGTGCGCTGCAATTCCTTGTTCTCCACCGTCGTCTTGAACAGCCCCGGCAACAGATACAGCGCCAGGCCCAGGAACGCGATGCTGAACAGCAGCCGCGGCACGCTGAGCGATTCGGTGGCGCCATGGTCGTGCGGCAGCCGGTAGACGCCGAGCAGGTACAGGCCGCAGGCGACCGAAAGCGCGATATAAACGCCTAGAACGAGATCATAGGTCAGGAACTGCGATTGAGCGAAATAGTTGATCTCGGCGGCGCGCAGGAATTTGAAAGCGGCGGCCAGTTCCAGGAATCCCATAACCACCTTGACCGTGTTCATCCACGAACCGCTTTTAGGCAGCGCCTTGAGCAGCGAGGGAAACAGTGCCAGAATGAAGAACGGCAAGGCGAATGTGACGGAAAAAGCGAGAGCGCCGAGCGACAGCTTGATCCAGTCGGCCGCCGACGCGGCGGAGGCGGTCAGCGCGATGAAGCCGCCGTAAAACGGGGCCACGCACGCGAAGCTGATGATGGTGAAGGTGAGGGCCATGAACACGACGCCGATCAAGCCGCCGCGTCCTTCGCCGCCGGCCGTAAGCCGGCCCAGCCACGACGGCAGCATGATGTCGTACATGCCGAAGAGACTCAGAGCGAAGAAGACGAACAGGCCGCCCAGGACGAGGTTCGTCGCCCAGTGCTGGCTGACCGGCTGGACCAGCCGCAAAAGCAGAACGCCGGCCACAGTCAGCACGATGGCGATGGTGGAGCTGTAGATCGCGGCCAGCAGCACTGGCGAATGATGTTTCCGAACCGAGGCGGCGACCACGGGAGCGGCGACGACGCCGGTGCTTCCAGCAGGCCCAGCGGCGAGGACCGGCTTGGACGCCTTTTCCGATTGCTTGAGGAAGTAACTCACGGTAATCGGAATCATGGGGAAGACGCACGGCGTCAGGAGCGATAGTGCGCCCCACAAGACGCCCTGCCACATGAAACCGAGCAGGTCCCATATGCCGCCAGCAGCTGGACCGGCGGCGCCCGCGCCGCCCTGGCGAATAATGGTGACGGACCCACCGGACGGGTTCGGCTGAGGCTGCGCCTTAACTTCAGGAATGGCCTTGTTGTCCGGCGCGCCGGGACTGCCGGGGGGGGCCGGCGCAGCAACTGCTTGCATGGCCGGCAGGAGTGAAACAACGGTGTACTCTCGGCCCTGGAAATTGAGTGTTTCGGCCGGCGGCGGCGTGAATTGCAAGCGTTGGGCGATGTCCGCGGGAGGTGGAACCGTTGGGGCGTCGATAATCGTGAATGGGATCGCATACACATGTGCGAAAGGACCATGACAGCCCTGGTCGTCGCAGACCTGGACATTGTCGATCGTGAAATGCAGGACGGCGTCTCCCAGCTTCACGTCGGGCTTGATGTACAGGTCTTGCGTCCAGGTGAATGGCGTCCGCTGCTCCAGAAGCACCTCGCCCGTGCTCTCTTTGATAGGCGTCGGCGCTGGGGTTTCGGTGGGCGGCCAAAGCATTTCAAAGGCGTCGTTCGCATCGATTTGCAGCGTGCCGGAGTTGGCCGTCGCTTGCTTGACTTGGCGGGTCAACGGGTAGGTATGGAAGCCCTCATGCGGCGCACCCTGGATGACGAGGCGGATGACCTCGCCGCGCCGAAAAGTCCGCGCTGCATTGACCTTGTTGGCGTCGGCGAACGCATCCCACGGTTGCAGATCCACCTTGAAGTCGATGTATTTCGCGGTCGCCGGCTTGTTGACGAGGAACGAATCGGCCTGCGCCGCCGAACCCGCCAGCAGCATTCCGACCGCGCACCCGATCCATGGACCTGGAGAGAGGGATTTCATACGCAGCCCTTTGCGTCTTCACGGAACGCCCGGCGAGCCGCCGGGCTTGTCCCGGCGGGGTTGCCCGCCGGCTCGCCCTATTTCGGCGCTTCCACCCCTTGCAGCGTCAGCGTGGAGACCGCTCTCGTCTTCAAATCGACCACTCGAATGCGGTGCGCGTTGGTGTCGGCCACGTACAGCTTGCCTGCGGCGACGCTGATTCCGCCCGGCTCGCTGAACACCGGCGTCGCCAGCCAACCGTCCGCTTCGCCGCCTTGAAAGGTGGTGCAACTCCGCTTCCGCGGGTCGATCACCTTGATCTTGCTGTTATACGTGTCGGCCACGTAGAGCTTGCCGTCGGCCCAGGCCACGCCCAGCGCGTGCTGCAGCCGCACCTCGTCGCCGACGCCGTCCACGTCGCCGAAGACGAACAAGTCGTCGCCGACGATCGTCTTGACTTCGCCCTTGCCGTCCAGCGGCACGGCCCGCACAGAACTCACTTCGCTGTCTGCAACGTAGAGCGTCGTGCCGTCGGTCGTCAGGCCGCTGGGTTGAGCGAAGCAGGCGCGAGTCAGACTGCCATCGCGCCGACGTTCCATGCCGACGCCGGCGTAGGGACCGATCTCGCCCTTGGCTAGATCCAGCGCCCAAATCTGGTGGAAGCCGGCCATTGCAACATAGAGCTTCCCGTCGTGCAGCTGCAGGTCCCACGGGCTGTTCAGGGCCGTCTTCAGCGCCGGCCCGTCCGCTTCCCGATCGTCGCCTTGTTCGCCGGTGCCGGCGACCGCGTGGACGGTCTTCGCCTTCAAGTCCAGGGCCCGAATCAGGTTGTTTTTGCGATCGGCTACGTAGAGCGTTTCGCCGTCCAGCGCCATGCCCTGCGGATCGTTGAATCGTGCTTTATTGAAAGCGCCGTCGTCCGGACCTGGCTGACCGTCGCCAACCACGGCGATCTTTTTGCCGCTGAGGTCCGTGACGACGATCCGATGGTGCGTGCTGTCGGCGATGAAGAGCCGTTTGCCGGCCTCGTCGGCCAGCACCTTGCCGGGGAAGAACAACGGACTGGCGGCCGTCTCCGCAAATCGAGCCAGCTCGAACTTGCGCGGCTTCTCGTCGAGCAGCTTTTTCTCCTTGTATTCCTTGACAAGATCGGCGATGCGCTCGTCCAGGGCGGTATACAATCCCTCGCCTTCGCCGCGGGCCACCAGGTTGCCTTCGGGATCGATCAGCACGATCGTCGGCCACGATTGGGCGTCGTAGGCGTTCCAGATCGTTTGGTTGGCGTCGTTGACGACGGGATGGGATACTTCATAACGAAGGATCGCTTTACGGATCGCTTCGGTGCTTTTCTCCTCGTCGAACTTGGGCGAATGGACGCCGACGACCACGAGTTCGTTGGCGTATTTCTTTTCCAGCTTGGCGAGGTCGGGAAGCGTATGGAGGCAGTTGATGCAGCACAGCGTCCAGAAGTCGAGGACGACAATCTTGCCGCGCAGGTCTTTGAGCTTGAGGGGGCCGGCCGTGTTGAGCCAGGCGACGCCGCCGTCCAGCTCCGGCGCCGGGATGCGCGGGCGCTTGGGCGGCTCATTGGGCGGCTGAGCGGCGGCGGTTGCATGACGGAAGAACGCGAACAGGATCAGGCCGGCGATCGCAGCGCCGAGCAAGAGAGCAGGAATAAGCCAGCGCGGCGTAAGCCGCCTGGCCGGGAGAGAAACAGCCGGGGAGGTTGGGGCCTCGGACATCAAGCAGCCTCCTTCGCAGGGAAACCGCGGGCGCCGGACAGAGATTGGATGCCGTCGGCCGCCCCAGGGTCACGTGACATTGTAATACGCAGACGGCGGCGGCGACACCGGAGATTTCGGCGCCCGGCTCATCCCTAGACGAATCGGCGGCCGCAAGGATTCAGACCAGCGGCGGGCGCGTTCGCGGCGCCGATTTTTCCTCTTGGCGGCGCCGTTCGGTACGATGATAGTAATGCTGGAAACCGGCGCCCCTGCGCGCCTTCAAACCGGAGGACTTTCCATGACCCGAAGGACTGCCCCGCAGCTGGCGGCTTTGTTCAGTATTGTGGCGCTGGCCGGCGGCTTGGCCGCGGCCGCCCCCATGAAGTCCGATTCCGTCGTCAAGGCGACCGCCATCGCCGCCAAGCCGGACGCCAACGGCAAGCAGACCGTGACGCTGACGCTGGCCATCGATAAAGGCTGGCATCTCTACGCCAACCCGGTTGGTGTGGAAGACCTCGCCTCCGTTCAGACCACCGTCGCAGTCAAGGCGGCCGTGGCTCCCAGTGACGTCAAGATCGATTATCCCTCCGGAAAGAAGATCAAAGACGCCGTCGTCGGCGAGTACATGATTTACGAGGACAAGGCCGTCCTCACCATCAACCTGACGCGGGCCAAGGGCGACGACAGCCCCGTGGAACTGACCATCAAGGTACAGGCGTGCAACGACAGTACGTGCTTGCTCCCGGCGGAAATCAAAGTGTCGGCGGCGCCGTGAACAGTGGCCAGCGGCCAGCGGCCAGCGGCCAGCCAGCAACACGCACCTGTTTTGCTGGCCACTGGCCACTGGCCACTCGATGAGGACATCCCCATGACAAGCACGGCTACGGCGATGGTATTTCTGGCGGCGTCGGTAGCCGCGGCGGACAAGCCGACCAACCATCTGGCCGGCGAATCCAGTCCGTATCTGCTCCAGCACGCCCACAACCCTGTGGACTGGTATCCCTGGGGCGACGAAGCGTTCGCCAAAGCCAAGAAGGAGGGCAAGCTCGTCTTCCTCTCCATCGGCTACAGCTCCTGCCACTGGTGCCACGTCATGGAGCGGGAGTCGTTCGAGAATCAGGAGATCGCCGATCTGCTCAATAAGGATTTCGTCTGCATCAAGGTGGACCGCGAGGAACGGCCGGACATCGACAACGTCTACATCACCGCCTTGGCCGCCATGCGCCGGCCAGGCGGCTGGCCGATGACGCTCTTCCTCACCGCCGACGGCAAGCCCTTTTTTGGCGGGACCTACTTCCCGCCCGAGGACAAGAACACGCCGGACGGCGACGTGATGCCGGGCCTCAAGACGCTCATCAAGGCGGTGAAGAAAGTCCGCGACGAACAGCCCAAAGACATGCAGGACCAGGCCGACGAAATGGCGAAGCGCACCACGGACCTGCTGGCCGGCCAGTCGCACGGCGGCGAATTGATCGGCCTGGACCGCGATCTCGTCGCCGGCGCTGTGGACGCGCTCAAAGAGCAGTTCGATAGCGCCTACGGCGGGTTCGGCAGTGCGGCGCGCGGTTTCCGTGGAACGAAATTCCCGATGCCGCCGGCGCTCCTGCTGCTGCAACACGAAGCCGCTCGGGCCAAGGCGAATGACCTCGGCGATATGGTCTCCGTGACGCTGGACCACATGGCCCGCGGCGGGATCAACGACCACTTAGGCGGCGGGTTCCATCGTTACAGCACCGAGCGCACCTGGACCGTGCCGCACTTCGAGAAGATGCTGTACGACAACGCGCAGCTGCTCGAGCTGTACGCCCAGGCCTATCAGTCCACAAAGGGCGCCGCCGATGAGCGCGTGCTGCGGCAGACGCTCCGCTTCGTGGAACAAGAGATGACCGCTCCGGATGGGGGCTTTTACTCCGCCCTGGACGCCGACGCC
Source organism: Gemmataceae bacterium (assembly GCA_035546275.1). Lineage (GTDB taxonomy): Bacteria > Planctomycetota > Planctomycetia > Gemmatales > Gemmataceae > UBA4732. The sequence goes on along the minus strand of DATKHW010000856.1, from coordinate 8,842 downwards.
GACGGCAAGGAGGGACGGTTCTATGTCTGGACGGACGCCGAGATCGACGCGGCGCTCGGCAGCAAAGAGGATTCCGCCTTGTTCAAGCAGGTTTATGGCGCCGACGGCGAGCCGAATTTCGAGTCGCAGCGCATTCTGGTCCTGCCGAAATCGCTGGCGGAGCGCGCGAAGGAACTCAAGACGACCGAGGCGGAGCTGGAAGCACGGCTGGCGCCGCTGCGGCAAAAGCTGTTGGACGCGCGGGCGAAGCGATTTCGGCCGTTCCTCGACACGAAAATCCTTACCGGATGGAACGGCGAGATGATCGCGGGCCAGGCCGCGGCCGGCATGGCGCTGGGCGACAAGAAACCGATTGAAACGGCCGCCCGCGCCGCCGAATTCCTTCTCTCGCGGATGCGGTCCAAGGACGGCCGACTGCTGCGAGCTTATGGCGCGGCGCCGGGCCAGAAGCCGACGGCGCACATCCCCGCATATCTCGACGATTACGCCTACCTCATCCACGGCCTCCTGACGCTGCACGACGCCAGCGGCGACAAGCGTTGGCTGGACGAGGCGAAGGCGCTGACGGACGTGATGATACAGTACCACGAGGACAAGGACGCCGGCGGTTTCTTCTACACGGCCAACGATTCCGAAAAGCTGTTCGCCCGCGCCAAGGACCAGTACGACGGCGCTCAGCCGTGCGGCAACAGTGTTGCGGCGCGCGACCTGGTGCGGCTTTGGATGATAACCGGAGAGGAAAAGTATGCGAAAGCGGCGCAGCGCACCATGCAGGCGTTGGCCCCGGCCCTGAAGATCAACCCGGCGGCGTTACCGGCGCTGGCGGATGCGCTGGCGCTGTACCTGGATGCAAAGGCGAAGAAGTGATAAGCGAGCGGCGCGGCGTCAGCCTGCCGGGGAAGCCCTCACAGGCGGGCTGACGCCGCGTCGCTCGTCGCTGGCGTCACTTCTTTTCTGCGGCAGGCGGATTGACATACTCCACCGTCGCCGCCTGGCAGAACATATCGAAATTCATTTGCCCGCTCGCCACAGCCTCCAGCTGCTTTTTCGTCGCGGTGACGACGAGCTTTGCCGGCAGCGTCTTGGCAGCCGCTCCTGTCTCGGAACCCATAGGTGTCGGCGCGGTGGCGCCGGTCAAGTCCTCCGCTTTTTTAGCCAGCTCGGACGCCTTCTTGAGCATCGCTGCAGCTTCATTGTCGGAGTTCCCAACTTGGACGTAGGCCGCCGCCAGCTTGTTGTAGACGTCGACCGCGGCAAGCAGCGCGGCGATTTGCTCCTCTTTCGGCGAGGAGGCTGTCAGGGGTTGCGCCATCAGATATTGGAGGGCCTGTTGGTAGGAATCGACCGCCTCCTTGGCTTTGCCCTGCTTCAGGTGCAGATCGCCGAGCAGGATGGAGTTGCGGGCGTCCACCATGTAAGCCGGCCCTCCACCAGACGACGACTGCGTCGAGGAACCGCCCGAACTCGTGGATGTTCCGGTCGCAGCGGCGCCCGTCGTGGAGGTCGCAGTGGTGTAGCGATAGTAGTCGCCGCTCGGCAGGTCCTGCCACTGGTTGCCATACACCGGCGCGCCGGGCTGCCCTTTGCCCCAAGGATTCTGATGGCAATTGGTGCAATTGGCGGCGCCACGGAACGTGACGGCGACGCTGATCCGTTCGCCGTCGGCGAGGTTGAAGTGCTTGCCGTTGTCGGCCAGCACCTTGAGGATCGCCTCGGACAACGGCTGATGAGCGGGAACCGTCTTGTTTTCGGGCGCCGGCGTTTCGCCGCGGATTTCCTTGCGGACCCGGTCCCAGTCGTCCGGCGGCGTCTTGGTTCCCGAGGCGGATTTCGACGCCGGCAGCGGATCGAAGCCCGTGGGCGGCAAGGTCGCGGTGTAGACGACGCCGTAGTCCTTGAGATAGACGCCTTCGACGCCTCCCGTACCGGATAGAGCGGCGATGAGAACGGCGATGTTTTTCCAGTGCGCCCCTATCTCTTGCGGTGTGATGTAGTTGCGATGGGCGAAGTCGATGGAATCGCTGGAATCAGCGAAGGTGGAAATGGGCGGGGACTTCCGCGGACCGGCGACCCCGTAGTATTTCCCAAAGGCGCCGTCCAGCAGCCGCCGCATGATCTCGATGTCTTCCTGCATGTCCCCGCCGGCGCCCGTCGGCGCTGGCTTCACGGGGACTACGTTAGGCTGAGCCGATGCAGTCGGGGATGCGACCGCCACAGCCAGCAGCGCGGCCAGACAAGAACACATCCGCTTCATGGAAGGACTCCTTTACGGTCAGGGAAAGAGGCGACGTACAGGGCGTCGAAGTCTTTTTGCATCGCGCTCAGGCGCTCGGCGGACAGGCCTTGCCATTCGCGCAGCTGTTCCCGGAGATGGGCAATCTCCTGGCTGTGCTGATAGTCGCGGCTGCGGTCGTCGTCGGCTAACGCCTGCGACAGCTCGCTCAGGACGCGCAGACGATTTTCCATCGCTGCAATGCGCTCCTCCATCGCGGCGGGCGGCGAGCCGGGGGAGTCAGCCCTCGGAGGGGAAGGCGATGGCACCGGTATCGGCGCAACTGGCGGAGCCCCCCAGCGCAACACCATTTCCGAGCCGCTGACGCGGATTTCCAGGCGCGACAGCCCGACGCCAACGGCGACCAGCACGGCCGCCGCGCACGCCGCCACGGCCAGGCTGCGCCATCGGCGGAATCGTCGCGCCTGCCGCTCCGCTGCCTGCCGATAGACGACCGCCGTATCCACCCGTACTTCCGGCGCCGCGGCGAGCAGCCGGCGGACCTGGCGCAGGCCCGCTTCCTCGCGCTGACATGCGAGGCAGCCGTCCAGATGTTGCTGCAATTCGACGCGCACCTCCGGCGGCAGTTCCTGATAAATAAATCCCGGCAACGCCGTTCGGACTTCCGGGCAATTCATGGCGAGATTTCCTCGGGGCCGAAGCCCAATTGCTCCAACCGCGCTCGCAATCGGGTCAGAGCGGCGGCGAAGCGAGACTTGATCGTACTGGCCGGCGCCCCGGTCAGGCGCCCGATCTCTTCAAACGACAGGCCCTCATCGTGCCGCAGCGCCAGGGCCACGCGCATCGGTTCGGGCAACTCCGCGGCGGCGCGGGTCAGGACGGCTGCCAGCTCACGCCGATGACAGAGCGTCTCCGCTGCTGGGGCGCGGTCTAAGGGCTCCATGCCATTGAGGGGAGCAGGATCACGTCTCCAGCGGCGGCCCACATCGCGGGCCACATTCAGCGCGATGCGAAAGAGCCATGACGGAAACGCCCCGCTCTCCCGGTAACGCCCGGCCGACAGGTAGACGCGAAGGAACACCTCCTGGCATAGATCCTGAACGCAGTCGCCGCGCCCGGTGCAGCGGAACAGGAAGCGCGCGACCGGACGGCGCCAGCGCTCGACGAGGGCCTCAAAGGCCGCACCGTCGCCGCGCCGCCAGCGCTCCATCCACTCGGCGTCTTGCGTCCCCATGCTATTAGGATAAACGCATGGGCCGGCGGGATCGACGAACCGGCGGTGGCAAAAACGGATAGGACCGCGAGCCGGCCGGTTTATCCCGCCGGGTCAAGCCCGGCGGCTCGCTGCGCCGTAGATTGTCAGGACCATTGGAGCGTCGCCCGTTCTTCCTGTTGGAGCAAAGCATGGAAATGCGGACCTTCTTTCTCGTCGCCCTTGGCGTCGGCGCCCTCTCAATCGCCGGTTCGGCCGCCGATTGGCCACAGTGGCGCGGGCCGCAGCGCGACGGGATCTCCAAGGAAACCGGCCTCCTTCCCGAGTGGCCGAAGGACGGCCCGAAGCTGCTCTGGCAGGTCAAGGATGTGGGCGACGGCTTCTCGACGCCGTCCGTGGTCGGCGACCGCATCTACGCGCTCGGCAACAAGGGCATGGAAGACGAGTTCGTCGAGGCACTCGACGTCAAGGACGGCATTACGGTCTGGTCGAAGCATATCGGCAAAGTGGGGCCGAACCAGCGCGTGAACTATCCCGGTGCGCGGTCCACGCCGACGGTGGACGGCGAGTTCCTTTACGCCCTCGGCTCCGACGGCGACCTCGCCTGCCTGACCACGGCCAAGGGCGAGGTCCAATGGGCCAAGAGCCTTCGCCGCGACTTCGGCGGCAATCCCGGTTTTTGGGCCTACGCCGAGTCCCCGCTCATCGACGGCGACGTGCTGGTCTGCACGCCGGGCGGCAAGGAGGCGACGCTGATCGCGCTCAACAAGAAGACAGGCGACGTGGTCTGGAAGTGCCCGACGCCCAACGGCGACGATGCGGCTTATGCGTCGATCATCGTCGTCGAAGTCGGCGGCGTGAAGCAGTATGTGCAGTTCCTGCAAAACGGGCTGGTCGGCGTGGACGCGAAGACTGGTAAGCTGCTGTGGAGCTACGATCAAACGGCCAAGGGGAGCATGGCCAACATCCCCACGCCCGTTGCTCATGACGGCTTCATCTATAGCGCTGCGGGCATGACCGGCGGTGGGCTGGTTAAGCTGAACACCGACAAGGGAGAGGTGAAGGCCGACCCTGTGTACTTCGACCGGAGCTTGCCCAACGCCATCGGCGGCTCGGTGCAAATCGGCGACTGCCTGTATGGCGCCAACCAGGCCAACGGCCTGGAATGCATCGACTTCGCTTCCGGCAAGATTCGGTGGAAGGAACCGAGCCTTGGCGCCGGCTCGGTCTGCTGCGCTGACGGCCGACTCTACTTCCACGGCGAAGACGGCATGACAGCCCTGGTGGAACTCACGCCGGAAGGCTATCACGAGAAAGGCCGATTCACGCCGCCGGATGCGCCGAAACATCCGGACAAGGCCAAAGCATGGGCCTATCCTGTGGTCGCTGACGGCCGGCTGTATGTGCGGGACTTCGGCGTGCTCTGGTGCTACGACATTAGGGACGCCAAGGCGTCCAAGTAGTCGGCATCTGTCGGGCGCCGCCGGATTCGCTGCGTACGATCGGAGCAACCGGTCCCCCACCCCTCAGCCAAGCCCTTGGCCGAGTGGTGGGGGTTCCCTTTTGGGCAAAATGGGCTACAAATAGGGGCAACGTCGCCCGCACCCTATTATTCCAACGAGGTTTGAGCATGGCGGAAACCAAGAGCACCTCGGCCGCTGCACCGCAGGGGAATTCGGCCACGCCCGGTAAGAAAATGAGCAAAATGGAGGCCGTTCGACGCGCCTTGCGCAAGCTCGGCCGGGACGCCAAGCCCTTGCCGCTCCAGGCGCACATCAAGAAGGAATTTGGAATCGACATGAGTACGGATCACATCTCGACGTATAAGGGCGACATCGCCCGAAAGAAGGCGAAGAGGTTCGCCGCCAAGCGCGCAGCCAAAGCAGCCGGCGCCGCGCCGACCATGACCGAACATGCGAAACCGGCCGGCAAGGGCGCAGTGAGTTACCACTTGGAGGACGTGCTGACGGCCAAGGAACTGCTGGAACGCGTCGGAGCGGAGCGCCTGCGCACGCTCATTAACGGCTTGGCCAAGTAACCTCGGGTCTTGGCCGTTGCGGGCATCCGCCATGACCCCTGCAATCCGCGCCGCCGAAGCGGGCGGCGTTCCGCTTACTCTGCACCGCTATGAGCATGACGCACGGGCCGGGCCCTTCGGCCTGGAAGCGGTGGAGAAACTGGGCGTGACGCCGGAGCGCGTCTTCAAGACCCTGATCGCCGAAGTGGACGGCAAAAGGCTGGTCATGGCTGTCCTTCCAGCGGCGCGTCGGCTCGACCTGAAGAAGCTAGCGGCGGCGGCCGGCGGCAAAAAGGCCGATATGACCGACCCGGCCGCCGCCGAGCGGGCGACGGGCTATGTGCTCGGCGGCGTCAGCCCGCTGGGGGGCAAGAGAACGCTGGCCGTATTTGTGGACGAAAGCGCTCGCCGCCATCCGACGATTTATGTCAGCGCCGGGCGGCGCGGCTTGCAGCTGGAACTGGCGCCGGCGGACTTGATTCATCTGACGGCGGCGACGATGGCGGATCTGGGAGTCGCATGACGCCGTGCGGTTTACACCTTGCACGTCGGCCGCGTCCGTCGCAGCGCCGCTTCCAGTTCGGCGCAGCGCGAACAATTCGGCCGCCAGCGCCTCCTTGGCGCCCTCTCTCCCTTCCGACCAGCAGCGGCCAGAGACGCCGTTTCCTTGTTCCGACAAAGGAAGACGATGATGATCCCGAGAAGCGGGATTAGCGGCAAAACAAAAAGACTCTCCACGGTCAGGGACTCCGCACAGTATGGGCTTCCGGCAGGCCCCAGCGGGCCGTCTCGCAAGCCATACCGACGACGCCCTGCCCTTGTGACAAGCCCTCAGTCCCGTGTCATTGGATAACCCATGTCGCGCCAGCCGCGCACGCCGCCGTCCATCGAAATCACGTTGGTGTAACCCATTTTCTGCAAGTTGTCGGCGGCCAGGGCGGAGCGGAATCCGCCGCCGCAATAGAGGATGATTTCGGCGCCCGTATCCGGGAAGCGCTGCTCCACGTCGCGTTCGATGACCCCTTTGCCAAGGTGGCCGGCGCCGGGCAGATGGTCCTTTGCATATTCGCTTTCTTCGCGGACGTCGACGAGCTGCAATTTCTCGCCGCGGTCGATGCGGGCCTTGACCTGATCGACGGTGGTTTCCTTGATCCGCTTCTTTGCGTCCTCGACCAGCCGGAGGAAACGGGGAGAGTGTTGGTAGGCCATGTCAGTGCTCCTCGGTTTCGCGTTATGTTTCTGTTTCAGATTCGCTCAAAACTCCGCGCTCCCCGGAGTCCGTGGGAACGGAATCACGTCGCGGATGTTGGCCATGCCCGTCACGAACTGCACTGTCCGCTCCAGCCCGAGGCCGAAGCCGGAATGCGGGACCGTCCCGTAGCGCCGTAAGTCCAGGTACCACCAGTATGCCTCGGGGTTCAGGTTCTGCTCCTTCATCCGCGCTTCCAGCACGTCCAGCCGCTCCTCGCGCTGGCTGCCGCCGATGATTTCGCCCACTCGCGGGACCAGCACATCCATTGCGCGCACCGTTTTGCCGTCGTCGTTCACACGCATATAAAACGCCTTGATCGCCTTGGGGTAGTCGTACAGGATCACCGGCTTCTGGAAGTGCTTTTCGGTCAAATAGCGCTCGTGTTCCGCCTGCAAGTCCGATCCCCATGCCGTCGGGAACTCAAACGTCTGCCCCGATTTCGACAGGATATCCACCGCCTCGGTGTACGAGAGCCGCACGAACTGCTGGTTGACCACGCCCTCCAGCGTCGCCTTCACCGTCGGATCATAACGATCTTGGAAAAACTGCACGTCTTCCGCGCAGCGTTCCAGCACGTCGCGGCAAATGCGTTTCAGGAACGCCTCCGCCAGATCCATGTTGTCGGTCAGCTCGAAAAACGCCATCTCCGGCTCGATCATCCAGAACTCGGCCAGGTGTCGCGACGTGTTGGAATTCTCCGCGCGGAAGGTCGGGCCGAAAGTGTACACCTTGCCCAGGGCGCAGGCGAAAATCTCGGCTTCGAGTTGGCCGCTCACGGTCAGGTAGGACGGCCGACCGAAGAAATCCTGCTTGTAGTCGATCCCCGCGGCGTCTCGCGGCGGCTTGGCCGGGTCGATTGTGCTGACGCGGAACATCTGGCCGGCGCCTTCGCAATCGCTGGCCGTGATGATGGGCGGATGGACGTACAGGAACCCCCGCTCGTGGAAGAACTGATGGACCGACAGACACACCTGGTTGCGGACGCGCGCCACGGCGCCGAACGTGTTGGTGCGCGGCCGCAAATGGGCCTTTTCTCGCAAAAATTCCAGCGATGTGGCCTTCTTCTGCAAGGGATAGGTCGTCGGGTCGGCCCAGCCATGGACCGTTATCGCTTTCGCCAGCACCTCGGTCGGCTGGCCCTTGGCCGGCGATGAGCGGACCACGCCGTGAACCGTGACGCTGCAGCCGACGGAGAGTTTCTGGATCTCGCTTAGGTAATTCGGCAGCGTGGCCTCGGCGATGACCTGGATGTTGCCCTGACAGGAGCCGTCGTTGAGTTCCAGAAAGCTGAAACCGCCTTTCGAGTCGCGCCGCGTGCGGACCCAGCCGTGCAGCAGGCCTTCCCGGCCGATCGCCTCGGCGCGCCGCGCCTCCGCCACGCTGATCTTTTCCATCATCGTCTCCTGTGCCAAGTTCCCGGCCAGCGGCCGGCGTGAGCCGGCTGATAGGCAATCTTGTCGGCCCCAGCATTCTACACCGGTTGGCGGACGCCGGCCGCTCGCCGAATCCGCCTTCACCCAACCGGGCCGACGGGGTAGAATCCCGCTGCGGTCGGATCGTTCCTGGACCTCACGGAGGGGCGGACGGATGACACGGAAGGCACTGCTGGCGCTCATCACAGCGGCGGTCGCGGCGACGGCGGCCCCGGCCCAGAACTGGGCGGAGAAGATGTTCCCCGATGGGATCGCGACCGATTTCGGCGTCGTGCCGCACGGCGCCCAGCTGTACCACCAATTCAAAATCAAGAATATTTACGCCGTGCGCATGGAGATCACCTCCATAACACCCGGCTGCGGCTGCGTCACCGCCGTCGCCTCCAAGCGCGTACTCGAATCCAATGAGGAAGCGACGCTCGACGTCACCATGGACGCGCGCCGCTTCACGGGATCCAAATCAGTCATCGTCCGCGTGACGGTCGGCCCCGAGTTCACCTCCAGCGCCGAAGTCAAGGTCACCGCCAACAGCCGGGCCGATGTGGTCTTCAACCCTGGCGACGTGGAATTTGGGACGGTGGATCATGGTCAGGCGCCGTCGCAAACGGTGGACGTGGAATACGCCGGCGCGCTCGACTGGCGGATGACCGAAGTCGTGGTGAGCAAAGACCAACCATTCGAGGCGTCACTGGCG
>DATKHW010000855.1:0-3198 GCA_035546275.1 Gemmataceae bacterium | reverse complement strand
CCGTCGTCTGCAAGACCGGCGACGTGGAGAGCCGGCTGGCGGTGGAGGTGAAGAAATACGTGCTGCCAAAATTCAAGGCGACGGTCACGACGGACAAGCCGTTCTACAAGCCGGGCGAGACGATCAAGCTGACGGTGCAGGCGGATTATTTCTTCGGCAAGCCGGTCACGGAATCGGCGGTGGATGTGGAGGTGCTGAACGATGCGGCGGGTCAAGCACCGACGCGGCTCACCGGACGCACCGACGGCAAGGGCGCCGTCTCGTTTGATTATGCCGTGCCGCCGGACGCCAACCGCCAAGCGTCGGCCGTGAGCCGCATCCACTTCCAGGTCGCCGTGGTCGATCCCGCCGGCCAGAAGCAAACTGCATCGGCCGACGCCCCGGTTTCCGAATCGCCGGCCCAGATCCAGGTCATCCCCGAGGCCGGCGAATTGGTGCAGGGGCCGAACACCATCTATGTCCTGGTCACGCGGCTCGACGGCACACCTGCACAGCACGCTCATCTCGCTCTGTTTGACCTCAATAAGCCGCACGCCGAGGACAAGCCTAGTATCCCCGAGCTAGCCGATGCCGACGAGGACGGCGCTGCGGCGTTTTCCATTGCACCTATTCCTGAGCCCACGCACTTCGGGTGGCAAGCATCACTGAAAGTAGTTGCTCACGACGACTTGGGCATGGAAATCGCCGATTGCCTGGCTAATGTCCGGTGCGGGTCGACCGATGATTTCCTGGTGCGCACGGACAAGGCGGTCTACAAGGCCGGCGACACGATGACCCTCACGGCCGTCGGCGGCCACTCCGGCGCCGTTTTCGTGGACCTCATCAAGGACGGCCAGACGCTGCGGACCGAGACGATTGAGATGGCCAATGGGCAAGGTCAGGCGGCCGTCGATCTGGCGCCGGACCTGGCCGGCACGCTGCAGATCGTGGCATATCGTCTCGACAAAGACGGCAAACCGAAGCGTAAGGCGCGCATCGTCTACGTCCGGCCGGCGGACGACATCCACATTGCCGCAACGCTCGATCCCGCCAAGAAGGAATATCGGCCCGGTGATTCAACGCAGCTGCATTTGCAGCTGACCGACAAGAGCGGCAATCCGTGTCCCGGCGCCGTCAGCTTGGCCGGCGTGGACGAGGCGGTGTTTTCGATGCTGCCCCAGCGGCCGGGCACGGAAACAGCCTTCTACACGCTGAACGAAGACCTGATGGCGCCGGTCAACCGGATTCATCCGTGGTCGCCAGACGTGAATGCGTCGCAGCGCTATGAGCAGGCGCTGTTCGCCGCGGCGTCGAGCGTCGATGAAACAGTCCAAGATCATCGCAATGTCCCCGTTTTGATCGACAAGAAGACGATGGCACCGGTGGATGCCACCCATTCGCTCGTCGCCCAGACCTATGAGGCAAAGGTCCAAGAAACAGCGGCGTTGCGGGCGGATCGGCTGAGACTGATGCCGCAGCTGTGGGTGGCGTTCATTGCGGCGGTCATCGTCACAGGCTTCCTCGGCTTCTGGTTGTTCTCACAGGCCAGCATTTTGAACAAGAGCGTCGCCAGTGTGTCCATCCTTCTGCCGTGCACATTTTACGCGTTGATTGCGTTGCAGTTTACCGGACAAATGGGAGGCAAAACGCAAAAAGACAGGATCAACCTGGTTTCTGGTCGCCAAATCTTCCGTGACACCAACGGCGTCATGCCCATGGAAGGCGCATTCGGGGAGGTGAGCATGAATCAGGGGTTTGCCAGAGTGGTTGACATCAAGACGCTTCTCGACCCCGCGCGACCCCAGCAAGGTGCGCCCTCTCCGCCGCGCATCCGCGAACTATTCCCCGAAACGCTGCTCTGGCGGCCGGAGATCGTCACCGACGACGAGGGCCATGCCGCGCTGCCGCTGGAGCTGGCCGACTCCATCACAACCTGGCGGCTCAGCGCAAGCGCCGTCGCCGCCGACGGCAAGCTCGGCGCCGCCCAGCTGCCGGTCAAGGTCTTCCGCGATTTCTTCGTCGATCTCAACCTGCCGGTCGCCCTGACCCGCGGCGACGAGGTCGGCGTGCCCATCGTGGTCTATAACTATCTCGATAAGCCGCAAACCGTCGCGCTCACCCTGGCCGACGACCACGACGGATGGTTCACCCGCCTCGACGGCGCCGAGCAGCGGCTCGATCTCGGCCCCAACGAGGTCCGGTCGGTCCACTATCGGCTGAAGGTCGAAAAAGTCGGCGACTGGACGCTGACCGTGGCCGCCCGCGGCGCCGCCGACAGCGACGCCGTCAAGCGGCCCATCGAGGTGCTGCCCGACGGCCGGCGCGTCGAAGAGGTCGTCAACGGCGTGCTGGAAAAACCGGCCGACGTGAGCCTGACCGTGCCGGAAAACTGCATCCCCGGCAGCGCGAAGGAGTTCGTCAAGATCTATCCGTCCACGTTCAGCCAGGTGATGGAGGGGTTGGACGGCGTCTTCCGGATGCCGAACGGCTGTTTTGAACAAACCTCCTCCATGACCTATCCGAACGTGCTGGCTCTGGATTATCTCCAGCGGACGGGCCAGAACAGGCCGGCCGTGCGGGCCAAGGCGGAGGGTTACATCCGTTCCGGCTATCAGCGGCTGGTCGGCTTCGAGGTCCTCGACGATCGCGGCCGGCCCAGCGGCGGCTTCGACTGGTTCGGCCACGCCCCGGCCAACCGAGCGCTGACCGCCTATGGCCTCATGGAATTCACGGACATGGCCCGCGTCCAGGACGTGGACCCCAAGTTGATCGCCCGGACGCGCAGCTGGCTGCTGGCGCAGCGCCAGGTGGACGGCTCGTGGGACCCCGAAACCCACCGGATGCACGACGACGCCGTCGGCGGCGACCCCGCCGACGCCCGGCCGGCGGAGACGGCCTACGTCGCCTGGGCCGTGTTCGGCGATCGCGCCGCGGCCAGCGACGCCTTCGTTACCTTGAACTACCTCAAAAGCCGCATTTCGGAGAGCATTCACGATCCGCACGTCCTGGCGCTGGTGTGCAACGCCCTTCTGACCGTCGATGCGCACAACGCCGACGCAATTCCGTATCTGAATCGTCTGGAATCGCTGAAGAAGTTCAGCGACGACGGCAAATTCGCCTGGTGGGAGCAGCCGGCGGGCGCCCGGACGACCTTCTACGGCGCCGGCCGCGGCGGCGAGGTAGAGACGACGGCGCTGGCGACGCTGGCCCTGATCCGGG
>DATKHW010000854.1:0-36775 GCA_035546275.1 Gemmataceae bacterium | reverse complement strand
GGTGCAGTACCGGACGAACGCACCGATGCAAAGCGTAGGCGTAGCCGAATGCACGGAACGCCAACAGGTAGGCCATGCGCAGCAGCGCGACGTGCGTCTTCCACATGCTGAACCGCATCTCACAGCCGAGGTTGAACGTCGTGCCGGGGTTCAGAAGGGCCTTCTTCATCTCGTTTTTCAGCCCTTCCACGTCGGCCGGATTGGAGTTCTTCCCGTCGATGCGCAGCTCGGTCTCCTGCCGCTCGGCATGACGCAGCAGCCAGTCGGCCCGAACCTTGAACTCGCCCATCTTGATCGTGGACCGCCGCGGACGGCCGCTGATACCTTGAAAAAACTCCTCGGCCTGGAGTCGGTTCGTGATGTGGCAGTCCAGAGTGCTGCCCGCTTTGTTGTTGCACGCGGTACAGACCAGCGTGGCCGTTTTGTAAGTCCCGCCCAAGGCGGAGGGGATTGTGTGCTCGATGCTGACTCGCTCCGGCGGATTGAGCGCGCTGCGGTCAAAGATCTGGCGGCAGAGCGGGCAGAGGAAGTGGTCGCTGACCGCCGGCAGCTGCGGCCACTGCCGCTTCGCCGCGGCCAGGTTCTTGCTGAAAAGATCGAACAGCTTCCGCCGCCGCGCTTCTGCCGCCATCGCCCGCTCCCTTCGGCATCACTCCCAGGAATGATGCCGCGCCGTTGGCTTAGGTTCGCCTTCGCCATTATCCCGCGGCCCCCTGCGAGGGCAATGTCAGCAGGCTCTATCCTTAAGAACGGTATGGCGGCGCGTCAGACGCTCGCCGAAAAAACGCCCCACACTTTCTCCACACTTTTTTTGCCGAGTGGGGCTTTTCGGCGACTATGCGCGTCTACCTCTGCCTAATTCCGGTTTCCCGAAGTTGTTTCCCCGTAAAGTATTTGGCGTTATTCCACTTGCAACAGCCAAATAGAGCGGAAAGTTTCTATCTAACTCTGGATCGGTTGGTAAAGCGACCGGCCCATGAAGGGTTTGTTCGACACTGTCAAGACAATTAGCCGGGTGCTATTTCGTCGAGATCATGCCCATCGACGACCCGTTGAAGCGCGATTTCGCGCTCATCACATCGAAACCGACACTGCGGGGCCGACTCACTCCGTCTCGATCTTGTATAGGTGCACATCCCACGGCTGGAAGGCGTCGTGGAATCCACATATTCTCTTATGATGATCATCAAATGAGTTGGTTCTAGCGAGATGGGTCGCGTTGCTCGAACCCACGCACCGCTACCGATCACCGTACTGAAAGCGAAGTGCCTCAGCCGAGAAGAAAAACCAGCCGACTGAGGAAAGAATCCCACCATTTTTTCCGACGGCTGTCACAGAAACAGTAGAAACAGCAACGAATTCCGCGAATCGTTCTCCCAGCGCTCCCACCAAATTCCCACCAAATCTCTGCCCGCACGCGGCCGCCCATGGCCATACGCGGCCACTGTCGCCTAACCAGCCGGGAAAGATACCGGGGAAATGTCTCGACGTAAGCCGGGAAATATCAAGGCAAAACGAAGAAGACCCGACATTCGCCGGGGCTCCTCGTCGAGTGCGGGAGAGAGGACTTGAACCTCCACGTCCTTACGGACACAAGAACCTGAATCTTGCGCGTCTGCCAGTTCCGCCACTCCCGCAGGGGGAGTGAGTATCCTAGGGGCCGCTCGGCGATCGCGTCAAGGGCGCGACGCGCGGGAAACGATGGATTCGCCGGTCGCAGAAACCGAATCTAATGACTTCCTAACGGCAAATACGCTACAATTCCTCCCATGAGTCGGGGGGCGGCCCGCGCCCCTTTCCCACGCCGTTTGGTCACAGCGTCGCGCATCTCAACAGTTGGGGTTATCGGAGGAGACTCGCAATGGACGAGCGATCATCCGATTCGGAGGAGACGCTCGCCCTTCTCCGCCAGGTCCGCGAGGGCGAACCGGGAGGGTTCGATCGGCTGTTCGCACGCTATGAGGCGCAGCTGCGGCGCTTTGCGGAGCTGCGCCTCGATCCGAAATTGCGGCCGCGCCTGGACCCGGCCGACGTGGTTCAAGAGGCCTATCTGGAAGCGATGCGCCGGCTGGATACGTACCTCGACGACCGCCCCATGCCGTTCAAGCTGTGGCTGCGGCAGATCACGCTCGACCGGCTGCTCATGATGCGGCGCCGGCACGTCGGGGCCGCCCGCCGGTCCGTCGATCGGGAGGCCGCCTTCCCGGAAGGATCGTCGTGCGCCCTGGCGCGGCAATTGCTCGCTTCCGACTCCACGCCGAGCGGCCGGGTCGGACGCGAAGAGTTGGCCCGCCGCGTCCGCGACGCCGTCGCCCGCCTCTCCGAGGCGGATCGGGAAATCATCCTGATGCGGACCTTTGAAGGCTTGTCTTTTGAGGAAATCGCCCGGCTGCTCGACATCGAAGCCCCAGCCGCCCGCAAACGCCATGGCCGCGCCCTCCTTCGGCTGCACAAGGTGCTGACCGAGGAAGGCATTACGGAGTCTCAGTTGTGAACAGTCTGCCCTTGCCCGACGAGGACGACCCCCTGGAGGAGCTGACCTCCCAAGCGGCCGACGAGTTCATGGAGCAGCTCGACCGCGGCGAGGAGCCGGACGTCGAGGAATTCGTCGGCCGGCATCCGCAGATCGCCGACGTGCTGCGGCGGCTGCTGCCTGCGCTGCAGGCCATGCGCGAGTCGGACGACAAGCCGCGGCTGTCGCTGGCCGTCGCGCCGACCGTCGCCGAGACGGATCGGCCCGGCCGGCTGGGCGATTTCGAGATCATCCGCGAGATCGGCCGCGGCGGCATGGGCGTCGTCTATGAGGCGGTGCAGCTGTCGCTGGGGCGGCGCGTCGCCCTTAAGGTGCTGCCGTTCGCGGCCATGCTCGATCCGCACCGGCTGCAGCGCTTCCAGAACGAGGCCCGCGCCGCCGCCTGTCTGCATCACGGCAACATCGTGCCCATCTTCGGCGTCGGCGCCGACCGCGGCGTCCACTTTTACGCCATGCAGTATATCGAAGGGAGGAATCTGGCCGTCCTCATCCGGGACGCCCGCCGCCAGATGGGCCTGCCCGCTTCCCCCGACGACCCTGGGAAGAAAGAGGAAGAAGCACGCAAGGAAACGGAACGGACCGAGCCGACGCCGACGCCCGGGCCCTGCCTCGTCACATCCGCGGCGCCAGGCGCCCCAAAGACCACGGCGGACGCGCTCCTCTCCACGCAGCGCTCCGTCCTGCCCGGAACGAGATTCAACACCGCGGCGCGGCTGGCGTTGCAGGCGGCCGAGGCGCTGCACCACGCCCATCAGCAGGGCGTCGTTCATCGCGACGTGAAGCCGGCCAACGTCATCGTGGATGCGACCGGCCGTCTCTGGGTGACCGATTTCGGACTCGCCCAGGTGCAGAGCGACCCCCGTCTCACCACCACCGGCAACATCCTCGGCACGATCCGTTACATGAGCCCCGAGCAGGCGTCCGGCGATCAGCCCGTGGATCACCGCACCGACATTTTCTCGCTGGGGGCGACGCTGTACGAGCTGCTGGCGCTGGAGCCGGCCTTCGGCGGCCGCGACCGGGCCACGGTGCTGCGGCGGGTCGTGCAGGACGATCCGAAACCGCTGCGCCGGATCAATCCGTCGATCCCGGCCGACCTGGAAACGATCGTCGGCAAGGCGATGGCGAAGAGCCCGGAAGAGCGCTACGCCACGGCCCAGGCCCTGGCCGACGATCTGCGGCGGTTCCTGGAGGACAAGCCGATCCTGGCCCGCCCGCCGTCGATCTGGGAGAAGGCCGCCAAATGGTCGCACCGGCGCCGGCATCTCGTCACGGCGGCGCTGGTCGCGCTGCTGCTGGCCGTGTGCGGCCTGACCGTCGCCACCATTCTGATCTCCTACCAGAAGGCCGAAACGCAAAACGCCCTGGATCGGGCGAAAATGGAGGAGGCCGCCAAGGAGGAGGCGCTGGTAAAGGCGAAGCAGGAGCAAACCGCGAAGGACGCCGCCCTGGGCGCCGAGGCCGAGCAGCAGCAGCGGGCGGAGGAGGCGGCGTGGAAGGCGCGCCAGGTCCTGAACGAGTTTACCAAAATAAGCGTGGAGGAAATTCCGGACAAACCGGAGCTGCGATCCGTTCGCCGCAAAATGCTGGAGACGGCGCTCGGCTATTACAAGGACTTCATCGACGAGGAAAACGACAATCCGGCGGCCCAGGCGGAGCTGTCCGCCAGCCGATTGCGGGTCGCCAACATCCTTAATGAGATGGGCCAGAAGGAAGAATCTCTGGCGATGTACGAGCAGGTCCGCCGTGCGTCGGAGGCGCCTCACATTCCAGGCCCGTTAGGCCACCTGATCGGCCCTGGGCTGAGCGTATCCAGCCTGCTCGTGCAGTCGGCGGTGCAAAAAGACCTGAAGCTGTCCCCGGATCAGATCACGGCGCTCACCGCGCTGACGGGCGCCCCGTCCGATCGGCGCGACGAGCGGCAGCGCGAATTCAAGAACGGGTTCGCGCGAATTATCAGCGGCTTCAGCAAGATGCGCGATCCCCGCGAACAGCATGAACCGTCGGAAACGCACGAGCCGAACGGGATGCTCCGGGGGCCTAACGACTTCGACGCGAAGGAAAAGGCCTGTTTCGAGGTGCTGCACCCGGACCAGGCCAAGCGGCTGCGGCAAATCGTTTGGCAAAAACGCGGCGTCCATGCCTTGGCCGACGACGACGTGGCGGAGCTTCTCGACCTAAGCCGCGATCAGCGCGATCGCATCCACAAGATCGAGGAAGACACGTGCCGGACCATGTTCCGCCCGGAGAATATGCAGCATCATGATGAGTTCTGGAAAGACGTGAGCAACCGTCTGCAAGGCGTGCTGACTGAAGAGCAGAAGGCGAAGTGGATGGACCTGATCGGCGAGCCGTTCAAGAATGAGATCCAATTTAGTTCGTCGGACGTGCCGCCCTACATGACTCCGCCTTTCCCAAAGCCGGACGGCAGACGTTGATACTTGGGTGTGCGAGCGTCCCACTGCCGAGGCGCTGCATGATTTACGAACCGGGGCGCGGCGGCAATCGGCGCCGGCCCACGACTTAACTAAGGGGTGCTGTTTGTGACGACTCGCCCGCAACGCGAAAGGACGAGGGGATGAAACACGACAGGTGCGGACCCTGGCGGACAGCGGCGGCCCTGGCCGTTTCGCTGCTGGCCGCGGCCACAGCCGCCGCCGCTCCACCGGGGACCCGCGGGACGCCGCCCAAGGGCGGCGCGGAAGACGACGCCTTTGTGCAGTCCTTGACTCTGCGGCTCACAGACAGCAATGCATTGCTCCGAGACAGCGCCCGCGACACGCTGGTTTCGCTCGGCAAGCCGGCGCTGCCGGCCCTGAAGAAGCTGGCGCGGAGCGGCGACGCCGCGGCGGCGGCCGCGGCGCGGCAGCTGATCGCCCGCATCGGCGACGACGCGGAAGAAATCCAGCCGGTGGCTGATCGGCGCGACGGAAGGCAGCCGGGGCCTCCGGGTCCCGGCGCCGGCGGTCGCGGCCCTGGTCCGGCCGGGCGCGATGGGAATCGCTTTGATGGGCGTCGGCCGGCCTTCGCCGGCTTCCGCGGCGACCGCGGCGGTTTCCGTGGCTTCGACGGCGGCCGCGGCTGCCGGGATGGACGCGATGGTCGACGCGGCTTCGACGGCTTCGGCGGCCGCGACGGTCGTCGGCCCGGTTTCGCCGGCTACCGCGGATTCCCCGGCCGCGATGGTTTCCGACGTGGATTCGACGGCTTCCGCGGTTTCCCAGGCCGGGACGGGTTCGGCCGCGGTTTCGACGGCTTCCGTGGCTTTCCGGGCTTCCCCGGCCGCCGACCTGGCCCTGACGGCCGCGACGGCAATCGCCCCGGTCGGCCTGGCGCCAATCCGCCAGCGCCGCCCGGTGGGCGCGACGCCAATCCGCCGGCGCCGCCCGGCCCTCCCGGCGGGCGCGGCGGCAATCCGCCGCCCCCGCCTGGTCCCGGTCGGCCTGGCGGCAATCCGCCGGCGCCACCCGCTCCGCCTGGGCGAGGCCAAGATGGTCGAGCCGAAACGCAGCCCGCTCCGGGCGACCAGGGACCCGGCCCTCGTGGTCCCGGCGGTCCCGGCTTCGGCGGCGGCTTCGGTCGCGGGGGCGGTCTCGGCGGCGGCCTCGGGTTCGGCCCCGGCCGCGGTCCTGGCTTCGGCGCCCCCGGCGCTGCTCCAGGCGGCGCCGCCGCCGGTTCGACGGGCCTGGAAAGCGCTCTGCGCGACCTCAACCTGAGCGACAGGCAGAAGACCCAGCTGGAACGTCTCATGGCCGAGGAGCGCGAAGCCGTGGAAAAAATCCACGAGGACTTCCTCAAGGCGGTGAAGGGGATTCTCGACGCGGACCAGCTGCAAAAGCTGGAAAAAGCCATGCCGCAATCCCCGGCGCCCGGCGGCTTCCCGGGTCGCCGGGATCGGCCCCGGACGACAGGAGCGTGAAGACCCTCGGCGATTCGACAATGGATGACATCGGGGGCCGCGGCCGAACGGTCGCGGCCCCCGACGTTTTCATGGGTCCCCCCAAGGCCGCAGCGCGCCGGTTTGGCTACAACTCCTGCACGATCGCGGTTGGAGGAGGCGCCGATGGACCTGACGACCACGCTGCCCGGTTCGCTGATGGAAGGCTTTCTGCCCGCCGGCTGGGACCTGGCCAAGATCGACCGCCTCGCCGCCTTGCCGCCGGAGCAGGCCGTGGCCCGCCGATCGTGGTGGCATCCCCAATTCGAGCCGGTCCCGTGCGGCTCCTTCGACGACTTCGACGTCTGCCTGGGCCACGAGATCGCCCGCGAGGTACAGCTGGCCCGTCAGGCCGGCCGGCCGATCGCCTTCATCCTGCCGGTCGGCCCGATGGGCATGTACCGCTGGACCGTCTATTTCCTCAACGAATGGGGCGTCCCTTGCGACCACGTCCACGGTTTCAACATGGACGAATGGTCCGACCGCGACGGGAACACCTTGCCGCCCGGCCAGCCCGGCGGATTCCAGCATGCGATGGAGCAAGCGCTCTACGGCCCTCTCGGCAAGAACACCGTGCCGCCGAAGCAACGGCACTTCGCCCTCAAGACGCAGCTGCCGACTTACGCCGAACAGATCGGCGATTTGAAAAAGCAAGGGGCAAAGCTCGTGACGGTGTTCGGCATCGGCCGGGTCTGCCACATCGCCTTCTGGGAGCCGCATTTCGCCGCCGAGTTCGCCACGGAGGCGGAGTGGAAACGCCAGACGCACCGCCTCGGCGCCCGGCTGCATCCGCTGACCGTTGAACAGAACGCTTTGACCAGCTTCCGCAGCCGGACGACGCTGGTTCCGGCGTGGGCCAACACGATTGGGCCGGCGCTGTTTCTGGCGGCCGACCGCATCATCGGCGGCGCCGACGGCCTGTTCGCCCGCGGCATGCAGTGGCAGGGGCTGTCGTTCCGCATGACGCTGGGCCACGAGCCGACGCCGTGGATTCCCAGCACCTACATGCCGACGCTGGCGGGCCGGCTGTTCTACGTCCGCGAGCTGGCGGCGCCGCTGACGGCGGACTGTCACTGAACCAGCGGGCGCCGACCGGCAAGGTCCGGCAAAGGCGGTGCGCCGAACGGCGCACGGGGTTGGCGCACACTTAAGTCGTTGGCGGATAACCATTTTTCGGACCTTGCGCCATGCGCCATGCTCTTCTCCCCCCCGGAAACCCTCACCCACGTGCGGTTGTCGTCGAGCGGGCTGGATCGTCGGTGCAACATCGTCGTGTTCGGGGACGCGGAAGGTCGCACGCCGGATCCCACCTGGCGGAAGGCCAGTGTACCATTCGCCGGGGGATCTGGGCAGGCGAGATGGAGGGGAAATTGGCTCAGCGGCAGCGCCAGTCAAGGCCGGTGACGCGGGGTCGAAGAGCGATGGGACGCCGACATGCCCGATTTTGGCGGCTCAGGCCCGGTGCGCCCCGTCGATGGACGCCGAGGGAACGGGCGTGGTCGCCCCGCGCCCCCGGGACCGTCCGTTGGACGCGACGGCGGCCGACTCGCGGGTCGGCGTCCGGCGTCCGACCAGGCCGCGAACGACGTAGAAGAACACCGGCGTCAGCAAGACGCCGAAAAGCGTCACGCCGAAGGCACCCCACAACATCGCTGTGCCCACCGAGCGGCGCATCCCCGCCCCGGCACCCGACGCGAATTACGGCGGTAGCATGTGGATGAAGCACAAGATCGTCATCACGATCGGCCGCAGCCGCATCCAGAGCGATGCACCAGCGCAACGGCTCCTGACACCTTGCGCGCTTGGTGGGTCAGCCGTCTTGGGGGCCCTCTAGGCTCCGATCGGCGAAGCTGAACAGGACTCGCTTCGTGAACACGATTTGCGTCTCCTTCTCGGTGGAGGCGGTTCAAGATAGATAGCTCTCCGAGGTGCAGACATGGTTGCGAAGAGAATCAAGCCGAAGGGATCAACGGCCGCGCCCAGCTACGCCGGGTGCCGACCTGCATCAGAGGCCGCGTCCCGGGCCATGCGTGCAAACGGCAACACGGAAACTTTACCTGAACGCTTGCTCCGGCGTGAGTTATGGCGGCTTGGCCTCCGGTATCGAAAAAACGTCGCCCGTCTTCCTGGGAACCCCGACGTCGTTTTCGCTGGCCAGAGGGTGCTCGTTTTCTGCGACGGCGACTTCTGGCACGGCCGGAATTGGCGAACCTTGAGGCGAAAGCTAATGACCAGGCACAACCCGCAGTACTGGATCGCGAAGATCGCCCGGAACATTGCACGCGATCGTGAGCAGAAAGCCCGACTCGAGGAGGTGGGGTGGACGGTCATTCGCGTCTGGGAAACCGAAGTCAAGCGAGACCCGGCCGCCGTAGCGAGACAGATCAAGGCGATCCTGGACTGCCGACGTGACGCTCCTACGCGATTCTCCTGAACTGGTTGGCCCGTCGGATGATGTCCCTGGTTGGCCGCTGGGCCGCGTCGGGCGGTAGAAATATCAGGTTGCCGAGTGGGGCCTGGAAGCTGTCCAGACCGCCGACTTGACCGAGGGCGCGCAACGCCGTCACTTTGTGCTGGCTTAGCCGCATGACGAGCCGTTCGTCAAGGTAAATCAGGCCGTGGTCGAACGCCCGGTGATAGGTCGGGCTCAGGCAGAGGCCGTTTTGGACGCTATCAACGCTGCCCGGCGCACCGACTGGGAGGATGTGCGCCGCGTCGATTAGCCGTAACTGGATTCCCGTTACGGCACACCGATGGTCATACGCCCTCACCACCTTATCCCGGAAATTCGCCTCGCGTGCCAGCCGACGAACTTCTTGAACAACAACCTGACGTGGACCTGCAAGCTGGGCAATTGCGGTGTCGAGGTCAGGCGCCACGACCCGACTCCTGGGACCGACGCATCTCCTGTAGCACGGCCTGGGCAAGCAGAGCAGCCCGATCGAGTTCCTCCCTCGTCTGCCAGTCCAGGGTGGAGTGGAAGATCACATCGCGCATGATTTCCTCTATCTCGCTCGCCTCTGCCGGAGAGCACCCTGTAATCGATATGATGAGTTCTTCGGGAGCTGACATCACGTGTGCACCTCACTAATATCCGATTAGGACGATTCCTTTTAGGGGAAGAGCCAGCCGACTGCTGATGTACAGGGTCTCCACGAACGTGTGCACCGCTTGGAAGTCGTCATGGCCGCGGTAGTTGTTCCTCACCGCCAGAACGAGATACTCCACATTATGCATAAGACATGCCTGAAATATATCTTTCAGAAACTGGTAGTTGACGACTGCTCTGCCGGCTTCCACTTCCAGGACAATCCTGCCGTCGCCGCTGAGTCCGTCCGCATCGAATGACTTGTCGATATGGTTGTTCAAGCCGAAAAGGACGGGCACAGGGATCTTCGATCCCCTCGATTTCCCGGTTTCGACCGCGAACCCGATGGTTTCGAGGCTCGGCTTGAGGTGCGATAGCACCGCGTCGCTGTTCAGCTTGTTGTCCGGTGATTTTATCTCGTTGTATGCGCCTTCAAAGCACTGTATTACTTGGTGAAGCTGAGGCGTCAGCCCTACCGACCTGGGAAATAGCTGATATCGGAGCATTTTAGGCGGGCCTTGGGCGCGGTTGTCATGCCGCCACAATCTGCTCGGTGCCTCGTCGCGCCATCAGAGGCGGAGCGGCATTTCCTATCTGCCGCACTCGCTCACGCCGATTGCCGCCAAACTCGCAACAGGCGGGGAAGCTTTGGAGCGCCGCAAGCTCCGCGGTCCACAGATGTCGCGAGTCCCAATGGAACGGTCCGACCCACGGGCCGGGGTTGGCCGGGATCGTCCAGGAAGGCCGGTCGGGGTGCAGCTTGAGCAAGAAGTGCCAGAACCGCGTTTCGGCCTCAAACAGCGGCGCGGGATGGCCTGCCCACTCGGTCAGGTACTTGTAATTCCAGCCCGGCGGAATTTCTCGTAGCTGCTGCGCCCAGCGACCAGTTAGCACTTCTTCGGGCTCGAAGTAGCGCTCGTCTTGCAGCGGGCGTAGAGCTTGGCCGGCCGTCAAGGGCGGCAGGAGGAGCAACGACGGCTCGGTCCCATTCGTGTGCATCGGCTCGGCTTGTTCGGGATCGCCGCCGCGGAGCCCCAACAAGATGACCCGGTGCCGGCACTGCGGGACGCCGTACTCCACAGCGTTGACGCGAAGGAGCCGAACTCCGTAACCGGCATCCCCGGCATCTCCGATCAAGCCATCCAGAATCTTGCGGTTACGCGGGTGCGTGATCGAGGGCACATTCTCGAAGACGAACGCGTTGGGCTTGATCTCCGTCACCAATCTCCAGAACTCCTGCACAAGCGTGCGGCGGGCGTCGGGCTTGGCATCAGTAATCGGGCTTGGCTTGGGCGCGGTTTCGCCTCGTGCGCGGGCACGTCGGTACCTGGAATCGTCGCCGGGGTCGGTCCAGTAGGCCGCCTTCGAGAACGGTTGGCACGGTGGACCACCGATGACGATGCAGGGGTCGGCTCGGCCGACCCCCGCCAGACGCCGTAAGGATCGGCCGTCGAGCGTGGCCACGTCGGCTTGCAGAACCTGTCCGGGGTGGTGCGACCGGTTACGCCGCATGGTTTCGCACGCGATCGGATCATTGTCAATCGAGAGACGAAGATCGCCGCCCGCCCATGCGGCGCCCACGTCAAGCCCTCCGGCACCGGAAAACAGGCCGATGACCGCGACTTCGGAGCTCAAGCGAACTTCCCCCTTCGTCGAACGATTACGTCAGCTGCACCCCGGAGCACTGCCCGTGCCCGTGTGGCCACGAGTATACGTTGGCAGGAAGTAGTCTTCAAGAACCGACGACCGAAATGATCGAACTCGCGGCAACGAAAGGCTGACACTCGGCCGGCAGGAGTTAGCTTTCAGCGTTTGGTTTCCTTACAATGGATTGCGTTTCGTTTCGGGCTTGCGTCGCAAAGCCCTATCCGGGCCGAGAGATGCCGAGCCGTTTCATCTTCCACCGCAAGGGTGGGGGGAGGTGTTTGAGGCGACGCCTTACCTGCACAGCGCGCTAACCACGAAAGGCCGCCGCCGGCTCATTTGGCTACTGAAGCGCGCGCGAGGCGCCGACATGAAGTTCGAAGTCGCTGGTGAGCGCGAGGTCTCCACGCTTCCGGACTCCGCCGGGACCGTGGAACTGAAGGCGTTGGACGACTTGTTCGCATAGGCGCATTCATTTGAAGACGGAGGGGGAAAGCATGGCAACCGTTGCAGATCTCATCAAGGCTGCACAAGGCTTGGGCGCCGACGACTTCCTAAAGCTGCAGACGGCACTGGAGCGCGTCGAAGAGCGGCTTTGGGACGGCGAGCTGCGCCGGGCCAGTGCCAGGCAGCGGAAGGAAAAACTGACCGATGCCGTAATTGACGACCTGGCGCCGAAGCGACGGCGCAGCCGCGCGCGTTGAACGGCATGGCACATTACAGGATGATAAGGTGAACGTGCAGACCGATGCTGAAAGGACAAGGCCATGACAACGCGAACAACCGCAACGTTCGTCAACGGTATGCTCAAGCCGGATCAGGCGCTGCCGCTGCCGGAGCAGAGCCGCGTTCGGCTGACTATCGAGCCGATTGAAGAATGGTCGCCGGAGAAGGCACGCGCGGCGTGGGAGTCGCTCCAGGCGCGGCTGAAAGAACATCCCATTGACAGTGGCGGGGTGCGTTACACCCGGGACGAGCTGCATGAACGCCGTTGATACGAACGTTCTTGTCTACTCTCTGGACGTTCACGAGCCCGCGAAGCAGGCGAAAGCCAAGGCATTGCTGGCGGCCCTCATCGGCGCGCAACCGGGCACAGTCCTGCTCTGGCAAGTGGCCAGCGAATTACTGAGCGTCCTGCGGAATTGGGAAAGGCAGGGTCGCGTGTCGACCACGAATGTTGAGGCCAACTTTCGCGATATATTCGCAATGTTTCCACTCAGCCTTCCCGGTCCCCAGGTGTTCACGCGCTACTTCGACTTGTTCGCGCGATTCAGCCTTTCTCACTGGGATGCGATGTTGCTGGCGGCGTGCAAAGAGGCTGGCGTCGCCACGCTCTATTCGGAAGACATGGACGCGGGAACCGACTACGACGGGTTGAAAATCGTCAATCCGTTCGCCTGAAGTATATGACGGGAGCACGCGTGTCCGCCGGCCTGACCGAAGCCGACATCGAAAGCCTGGCGATCGACTGGTTCCGGTTTGTGACGGAAACGGGGACGGGCACGTTTGATTTGTCCTACAGGCCTTAATAAACGTGCCCGTCCCCGTTTCCAGGCTGCTCAGGTCCCAGCCTTTCCGTTTGAGGAGGCCGAGACGACGGCCTTCGCCGCCCCGTGCGCCCGGGAGGACGCGTCGGCGGCGGCCGGTTCATGGGCCGGCGTCCGACGTCCGACCAGGCCGCGAACGACGTAGAAGAACACCGGCGTCAGGAAGATGCCGAACAACGTCACGCCGAAGGCGCCCCACAGCATCGCCGTGCCCACCGAGCGGCGCATCTCCGCCCCGGCGCCCGACGCGAAGTACGGCGGGACCATGTGGATGAAGCACATCGTCGTCATCACGATCGGCCGCAGACGCACCTTCGCGGCCTCCACGGCGGCGTCGAACGCGCTGGCGCCCTCCAGCTGGCGGTCGCGGGCGAACTCGACGATCAGGATGGCGTTCTTGCAGGCCAGGCCGATCAGCACCACGAAGCCGATCTGCGTGAACAGGTTGTCGTCCAGGCCGCGGATCCCCACGCCGGCCAGGGCGCACAGCACGCACATCGGCACGACCAGGATCACCGCCAGCGGCAGCGACCAGCCCTCGTACAAGCCGGCCAGCACGAAAAAGACCAGCACCGACCCCAGCACGAACGCGCTGACTGGGTTCTGCTGCAGGTCCCGGAACTGGTCCGCCCTGGCGGCCTGCTGCTGCAGGTAGCTCAGCTCGGTCCATTCAAAGGTCATGTTCTTCGGCAGCTCCTGGTTCGCCAGGCGCCCCATCGTCGCCAGCACGTCCCCGGTGCTCACGTTGGGCAGGGAGGCGCCGGTGATCGTCGCCGCCGGGAACATGTTGTAGCGGGTGATCTGCACCGGCCCGTAAGACTCGCGGACGTCGGCCGCCGCCCCCAGCGGGACCATGTCGCCGTCGGCGTTGCGCACCTTGAGCCGCCGGATCGTGTCCGCGTCCGTGCGGAAGGGTGCGTCGGCCTGGATGTTCACCTGCCAGGTGCGGCCGAAGCGGTTGAAGTCGTTGACGTAGAAGCTGCCCAGGTACGCCTGCAAGGCGTCGAAGACGCTGTTGAGCGGCACGCCCATCGTCTTGACCTTCTCCCGGTTCACGTCCACGTAGAGCTGGGGCGTGCGGGCGCGGAAGCCCTCGAACAGGCCGACGAGGCCGGGCTGCTGATTGCCCTTGGCGGCCAGGTTGTCGGCCGCCGCCTGGAGCGCGTCGTAGTTGACGTCGCCGGTCGCTTCCACCATCAGCTTGAAGCCGCCGGCGTTGCCCAGGCCGCGCACCGCCGGCGCCCCGAAGGCCAGCACGCGGGCGTCCGGGACCTCCCGCTGGAAGCGGGCGCGGAGTTGCTTGAGGATGGCCTCGCTGCTCAGCCCGGCGCCTTTCCGTTCGCGGAACGGCTTGAGGATGAAGAACACGGAGCCATAGTTCGAGCTGTCGGCGTTCAGAACGAACGACTGCCCCGGGATGGCCACCGTGTGGGCGACGCCGGGCGTCTCGAGGGCGATCTTTTCGACCGCGTCGGTGACCTCGGCCGTTCGCTCCAGGGAGGCCGAATCGGGCAGCTGGATGTTGGCGACCAGGTAGCCCTTGTCCTGGACGGGGACGAACCCGCTGGGGATGATGGTGAAGCCGAGGCCCGTCAAGACGAGCAGGCCGACGTAAACGAGGAGCACGACGACGCTGAGGCGGAGACACCAGCCCACGATCTTGCCGTAGGCTTGCGTCACCCAGTCGAAGCCCCGGTTGAAAGCGCCGAAGAACTTGCCCAGGACCCAGTTCACCGGGCG
The DNA here is from genome assembly GCA_035546275.1 of Gemmataceae bacterium. Taxonomy (GTDB): domain Bacteria; phylum Planctomycetota; class Planctomycetia; order Gemmatales; family Gemmataceae; genus UBA4732. The sequence continues at coordinate 22,286 of DATKHW010000854.1, read as the reverse complement.
AATGAGGAACCACCCGAGCGCCCCGCCGGCGAGCGCGCCGGGAAGGAACAGGGTGAGGTCGGCCCCCCACGTCAGCAGCGTGTCCTTGATGCCGCCGGGGCCTTCCCCTTCCGCCGACTCGCCCACGGGCAGGCCCAGCCACGGCCCCAGAACCGGCGTCAGCAGCCACATGGTCGCCAGCCCGCCGACGAGGCCGAAGAACCACCACGGTAGGGCCTCCTTGCCTGTGTCGGCACTTGCTGGCGCTGCGTGCTTGCGGCCGGCGAAGATCCAGGTCGCCCGCGCCGGCGACATGGTCATGGCGTTGACCGCCGAGATCAGCATGGACACCGAGATGGTCAGCGCGAACTGCTTGAAGAACGCTCCGGTGATGCCGCCCAAAAAGGCGCTGGGCAGCAGCACCGAGCTGAGCACCAGCGTGATGGCCAGGATCGGCCCGGTGATCTCGTTCATGGCCTTGATGGTGGCCTCGCGCACGGGCAGGCCCTTGTCCAGCCAGCGCTCGATGTTCTCCAGCACCACAATGGCGTCGTCCACCACGATGCCGATGGCGAGCACCAGCCCGAACAGCGTCAGGGTGTTGAACGTGAAGCCGATCATCTTCATGACCACGAACGTGCCGACTAGCGACACCGCCATGTCAATGACCGGCAGCAGCAGGGCCTTCCAGTCCTGCAGGAACAGCAGGATGACGCCGGCGACGAGCGCGACGGACTCGACGAGCGTGTGGAACACCTCGTCCACCGACTCCCGGATGAACGGCGTGGTGTCGTACACGATGGCGTAGTGCAGCCCGAGGGGGAAGCGCGGCTCCAGCTCCCGCATCTTGGCCTTGATGCGGTCGCCGGTTTCGAGGGCGTTCGAGCCGGGCAACAGGTAGACGGCCAGCCCCGCCGACGGCCGGCGGTCCAGCGTGCCGAGCGTGTCCTGGCTCTTGGGCCCCAGCTCCGTTCGGCTGACGTCCCGGAGGTAAGTCACCTCGCCGTTCGATCCGGTCTTGAGGACGATGTCGGCGAACTGCTCCGGCTCGATCAGCCGACCGAGGGTGCTGAGGGTGTACTGGAAGTCCTGGCCCCTGGGGACCGGCGGCTGGCCGATCTGCCCGGCCGCCACCTGCACGTTCTGCTCGCGCAAGACGTTGATCACGTCATCCGCCGTGAGGCCCCGCGATTGCAGCCTGTCTGGATCGAGCCAGACGCGCATGCTGTAGTCCTGCTGGTTGATGATGGTCACGTCGCCGACGCCGTCCAGCCGGGACACCGCATCCTTGAGTTGGATCGTAGCGTAGTTGCTCATGTAGAGCTGGTCGTAGTGGGGCCGGCCGGTCTCCGGGTCGTCGTCGGAATACAGGCTGACCGCCAGGAGGATGTCCGGCGACCGCTTCTTGGTGGTCACGCCGATGGCCTTGACCACGTCGGGGAGAGTCGGCAGGGCGATGGCGACGCGGTTCTGCACCAGCACCTGGGCCATGTTCACGTCCGTGCCCAGCGCGAAGGTCACGTCCAGGGTGTACGTGCCGTCGTTGTTGCTCTGCGACGTCATGTACAGCATGTTCTCGACGCCGACGACCTGCTGCTCGATGGGGGCGGCCACGGTGTCGGCCACGACCTGGGCGTTGGCGCCGGGGTAGGCAGCCGTCACCCGGACGGTCGGCGGCGAGACCTCCGGGTACTCGGCGACCGGCAGGAAGACCGCCGCGACGGTCCCGAGCAGAAGGATGACGATCGAGATGACCCACGCCAGGACCGGGCGGTCGATGAAGAAGCGTGCGAGCACGGCCGGCCTCCTTTCAGAGTCGGGGGCGATGTGCCAGGTGTCAGGGTTCAGGGCGTGGCTTTCGCCGCGGGGGCCGTCCCACCGGGATTGCCGGCGGTCGGGGCCGGCATGTCCACGAGCTTCGGCTCGACGACGGCGCCCGGGCGAATCTGGAGCAGGCCGCTGACGATCACCCGCTCGCCCGGCTTGAGGCCGTCGGCGATCTCCCGCAGCCCGTCGTGCAACTGCCCCTGCCGGACGGGGCGGGAGACGACCTCGTTCTTGTCGTTGACCACGTAGAGGACCTTCTGGCCCTGGTCGTTGGTGAGGGCGCGGTCGCTGACGAGCAGGGCGGGGTGGGGCGTGCCGACGGGCATCCGGACGCGGGCGAAATAGCCCGGGGAGAGCGTCTCGTCCTTGTTGGGGAACACGCCGCGGACGCGGAGCGTGCCGGTCTTCGGGTTGACCTGGTTGTCCAGGAAATCGATCGTGCCCTGGTGGGGAAACCCCTCCTCCGTTTCCAGGCCCAGCGACACCGGCACGGCCGTCGCGTCGGCCGACGCGACCTTGCCCTCGCGGGCGAACTGCCGGACGCGCTGGACGGTGCGCTCGTCCACGTCGAAGTAGGCGTACATGGGGTCCACCGACACGATGGTGGTGAGCAGCGTGCCGCCGTTCTGGTCCCCCGACTGGATCAGATTGCCCACCGTGACGAAGTAGCGGCTGGCGCGCCCGCTGACCGGGGCGGTGACCTTCGTGTATTTCAGGTTCAATTCGTTCGACGCGACCACGGCCTTGTCGGCCGCAACGTTGGCGACATCGACGTCCCGGGCCGCCAGATCCTTGTCCACGTCCGATTGTGGGACCGCCAGGGGGGAGGCAAGGTCCCGGCGGTACAGCGACTCGTCGTTCTTCAGCTGCGCCTCATCCACGCGAACTTTGGCCTTCGCCTGGTCCACCAGCGCCTGATACGGCGCCGAGTCGAGTTCAAAAAGGACGCCCCCTTGCTTGACCAGATCCCCTTCTTTGAAGTTGACCTTCTTGAGGTATCCCCACACGTGCGCCTTGACTTCGACGGAATCCACCGCGGCGATCTGGCCGGTGAAGTCCTCGCAGTCGGTTACGTCCCGCTGCACGGGGTAACTGACCGGGACCGAGACCGGCGGCGCCGGCGCCTCCGCAGGCCGCGGCGAGCAGCCCGTCGCGCCGAGACACAGCCCGAGGGCCAGCGCGGAACTAAGGCCAAGGGGTAGTCGACGGATCATGGACGCGTCCCTCCGATTAGAGGACATGCGGATGCGGCGGCGCCCCGCCGGCCGCCTTGAATTCCGGCTCACCCGGGCGCTTGATCGGTTGGCCCCAATCCCCGGGCGGGCCGACCCGAATCGTTCGGATGGCCTGCTCAAACCTGGCGGCGTAGCTCGCGGAGAGGGCGGCCTCGAGATCCTGAAAAGCTCCGCGGCCGCGCGGAGCCTGCCATGCGGAACTCCGCAAGCGATTCCCGCCGAGGTTGCAACGTGCCGCCGCCGCGGCGGCGCGATGCTCACCGGCGTCTCGTGTCCAGAGCGCCGCGACGAGTAGTGCGACAATAATCACCAGATACATCGAGACGAAGAATGGGTCTGGCATCGCTGCTGCCCTTTAGCGAACGCGGCTGCGCCTCCGCATCACGAGACGGAAAGCCCTGTACAAGGCCAGTTCCAGTTCGAGAAGAGGCCCTTCGATCCCGTTCGCCAGGGCGATGGAGAAGGCGCGTTCGGTGAGGGCTTCGAGGAAGCCCTCGCGCCAGGCGTCGAATTCACGCGAGGCCCGGGCGGGCGGCTCCCAGGCCCATTTCTCGACGGTTTCCGCCAGCGCCCTCCAGAGGGCCAGCTGCACGTGGACCCAGGAGTCCTTCGGCCCACGCCGCAGCACGAGCGGGTAAACGGCGCTGGTGAGTTCGGCCGCAAAGTCCTCGAGCCGGTCGTCCCGGTCCCGCGCCGCGGCATGTGTGTCGTTCAGGTCCGTCGCCCTCATATTCGGCGTCTCCTCTGTGGCTGAGTGATCTCGGCCACGACGGCTTTCGTCAGGCAGTCGGCGGCGATGAACTGCGCCCCCTGCCGGTGCAGGGCCGCCAAGCAGGCCCTGCCGGCGGCGTCGATGAAGGTCACGCCCGTCAGGTCCACGCACAGGACGGCTTTGCCTTGTCTGGCCAGGGCGCTCTGCCAGCACTCCTCCAGCTCCCGCAAGCCCGGGCCGGCCAGGCTCCCTTCGAGCTGGAACGTGAGGGACCGCGGGTGGTCGTGGACCGTGATTCGCAGCATCGCGCACGCCCTCGGTTGGCGCCTGCCCAGAAGAAGCCCCGGGCGTCAGGCGTTGACGATGTCATCCACGTGCATCGCGGCGGCGCCCTTGGTCGGGGCCGTGCCGCAGCGGAGCAGCGCGCCGCCGCACCAGACTTCCCAGCGCCACAAGTGGGGGGTGATGGGGTAGACAAGAAGCTGGTACATGGTTACATCCCTCCTTTTCGGGGCGGGAAGATCGGCGATTCGCGCAGTCGTGGATGGCGGCCTCCGTCCTTGCTCTTGCCCTTTCCTGCTTCCTCTTTATCGCAGGGGCTGTGCCGGCGAGGGGAGTTTTGCCTCTTCGCCTCGTAAGCGAAGCATAAAGAAGGACTTGTGGATCGATCGGGGTGAAAGGGTCAGGGGAAAGGAGAGGGAGCGCCAACGGCCCAGCGCCAGCAGGCGCGCGCGTGCGCCAGCGGGCGCGCGCTATTCGGGTCGAGAGATGCCGAGCTTCTTCATCTTCCAGTACAACAGCGAACGCTTCATTCCCAGGCGGGCGGCGGCGCCCTTCGGGCCGCCCAGCACCCAGCCGGTCTCGCGCAGCGCGCCAAGGATGTGCTCCCGCTCGGCGTCGGCCAGCGTCGCCGGGGCGGCGGCTGGCGCCGGGGTCTGCCCCCTCACCCTACCCTCTGCCCCATCATGGGGGAGAGGGTAGGGTGAGGGGGGCTGCAAGTCGCCGAGTGGGACCTGCAGCGACGGGCCGGGGGAGAGGATGACCGCGCGCTCGATGACGTTTTGCAGCTCGCGCACGTTGCCCGGCCAGGGGTAGCGCACCAGGGCGTCCATGACCGCGGTCGGGATCGTTTCGATCCGCCGGCCCATCCGCCGGGCGAACCGTTGGGTGAAGTGACGGACCAGACGTGGGACGTCGTCGCGACGCTCGCGCAGGGGCGGCAGCACGACCGGGAACACGTTCAGGCGGTAGTAGAGGTCCTCGCGGAAGCGGCCGTCGGCGACCATCTTCGCCAGGTCGCGGTGCGTCGCCGCAACCAGCCGCACATCCACTTTGATCGTCCGTGTGCCGCCCAGCCGCTCGAACTCTTGCTCCTGCAAGACGCGGAGCAACTTGGGTTGCAGCTCCAGGGGGATGTCGCCGGCCTCGTCGAGAAAGAGCGTCCCCTGGTGCGCCAGTTCGAACCGCCCGACCTTCTGGGCAACGGCGCCGGTGAAGGCCCCCTTCTCGTGGCCGAACAGCTCGCTCTCCAGCAGGCCGGTCGGTATGGCCGCGCAGTTGAGCTTGACGAAGGTCCGCTCCCGGCGCGGGCTCAGCTCGTGCAGGGCGCGGGCGATCAGCTCCTTGCCGGTGCCGGTCTCGCCGCGGATGAGGACAGTGGAGTCGGTGGGGGCGACGGTCTCGATGTGCTTGAGGACCCGGAGCAGGGCGGCGCTGTCGCCTACGATCTCGCCGAAGTGGTGCTCGGTGCGGGCCTCCTCTTCCAGGTAGGCCTTCTCCTTGGCGAGCTGCTCCTTGAGCGCCGTGATCTGCCGGCAGGCCGCGTCGATCTCCTGGAAGGCCAGGGCGTTCTCGACGGCGACGGCCGCCTGGTTGGCGACGAGCTGCAGGAAGCCCACGTCCGCCGCGTCGTAGGCGAACGGCTCCTTGCACGCGAACGCCAGCGCGCCCAGCCGCCGCCGGGCCGTGGTCAGCGGAAGCTGACAGGCGCTCTGACACCCATGCAGCCGCGATCGCTTCACGAACTCCGGCCAGCGTGGTTCCGCCGCCACGTTCGGGATGATGAGCGGCTGCTGGGTCCGCCACACCAACCCCACCGGCGAGTCTTCGACTGGGTTGATCACCGCGGCTGAGAGCACGCTAGGTTCCGGAGGCTCCAGGACGTGCAAGCGAAGGCCGTTGCTCGCCGCCTCGTGGAGGAGCAGGGCGAGGTAATCGAAGCGCACCACCTGATGAAGCCGGTCGGCCAGCTCGTGGAACAGCGCGGACAAATCGCGGTGCGAGACGATCGCCTCCGAAACGCCCAGCAAAGCTCGATACTGGTCGCCGGCGGCGGCCGCCTGTCCGTCCCCGTGAGCGCTCGTCATGGTGAAAACCCTGGCCAGCTCCTGGTCCGGAACCGTCCCTTGGCCCCCCGGGTGCTCGAAGACGCCTGCGTGAGGAGGATTTTATCATATCTCGGCAAGAGGGCGTCGCGTCCGGCCGCCATCGCCGTGGGATTGTCGCCCCCCGCGGTTGCGGCAGGCTGAAAGGGTCGCCCGGCCCGGGTTCGCCGCCATGCTGGCGCGTGAGGTCTTGCGCCAGATCCGCGGCGTGCAACTCAAGGCGCGCCGCGCCGCTGACGGCGGATTGTCACTGAGTTGGCAGCACGCAGCGCAAGCAAGTGTTCTGTCGAAAGCACTTGCTTGCGCTGCGTGCTTCGGCAATTTCCTGTTGACTTTTCTAGTCCGACCAGTCTATCCTTAGAACGATCAGTCTAAACCCCAAGACGCAAGGACCGGCGCGCGCCGTCTCTCCATGAAAACTTCGCGCATCGACGTCGGCAGCATTCGGCGGCGCCAGATCGTTGAGGCGGCCATCGCCGTCATCACGGAACAGGGGCTGCAAAACCTGTCGCTGTCGGAAATCGAACAGAAAGCCGGGATGAGCCGGGGACAGCTCACCTACTATTTCCCGGCGAAGGAAGATATTCTGCTGGCGGTCTTCGACCGTCTGATCGAGATGATGCACGAGGGGACCGGCGGCTGTTTGCCCGCCGAGCCGGGACGGGAACGCCTGGAAATGCTGCTGCGGAAGATCCTGGTCGAGCCGCCCGCCTTCCCGGAATTCGGGTCGCTGCAGTACACGTTCCTCTCCCAAATCAGCCATCGCGAAGATTTTCGGCGGCGGCTGGCGAATCTCTATGAGGAGTGGCGTTCGCACCTGGCGACGGACCTGGCCGCGGCGTCGGCTGGACGGGCGGGCAAGAAGGCGTCGCCGCGAGCCGTCGCCACGCTGGTGCAAGCCGTCATCCACGGCCTGTTCGTCCAGCGCGCGGCCGACCCCGACGCCTACGACCGCGAAGAAATGGTGGATTTGCTGCTGGATATGCTGAGCGTTTACCTGCGTTCTGGTGAACCGAAGCCGAAAGCGCCTCCCCGGCGCCCTGGTCGCGCCGCCGTCAACGGCGCCGGCCGTGCAACCCCCCACGAGGGCTGAGTCATGCTTCCTGTCAACGACGCCGACCGGACCCTTGCCGCGGCGACCACGGACGGCGCCGCTTCCAACGGAGCGCCGACGCTCCGGGATCGCGTCCGCTCGCTGCGGCTGTCGGAAAAGAGCGCCGGCGGCAAAGGCGCGTCGCTTCCCATGCTGCTGCTGCCGTGGGGCCTGTGCCTCATTCTGGGCGGCGTGGCAGCCGCCTTCGGCTACTACGCCTATGCCGTCGCCCCCAGCCGCGTCGCCGCCGGGGCGCAGGCAGACAATCAGGGGCGATCGGGGACGAAGGACGGTGCGGCGGCCGGCGTGACGACCGACGTGGCGTCGTCCGGCGACGTCGTGCTGGAAGCGAAAGGCTACATCATCCCCGTCCACCAAATCCAGGTCAGCCCCAAGGTGGCGGGGATGTTGGTGGACGTCGATCCGCGCCTGGAGGAAGGTCAGGTGTTCCACGAGGGCGACATTCTGGCCCGGATCGAGGAGCTGCCGTATCAGAAGGACTTCGCCCACGCCGAGAAAGCCTACGCCTCCGCCCAAAAGCACAAGGAACAGGCGATCGCCAACCTTGCTTCCGGCAACGCCACGCTGGAAGGCAAGCGCGACGCCTTCACCCGCAACCGGAACGCTCCCAGCGGCGTCGCCGTCAGCGACATCGTCCAGTCCAGCGCCGACTTCACCGCGCAGGAGGCGGCCGTCAAGGCGCTGGAAGCCGCCATCCGCGCGGCCCAGGCCGACGAGGACACCGCCAAAGCGGACCTCGATAAGGCGCAATGGAACCTAGACAACTGCCTGATCCGCGCGCCCGTGACCGGCACCGTCCTCAAGAAGAGCGCGGAGAAGGGCAACATCGTCAACCCGATTGCGTTCAACATCTCGGCCAGCCTGTGCGACATGGCCGACCTGTCCCAGCTGGAGGTCGATTTGAAAATCCAGGAACGGGACATTCCGCGGGTGAAGAAGGGCCAGGATTGCCTCGCCATGCCGGAGGCGTACGCCAACGACCCCGATTTCCTCAAAGTCCATCCCAAGGGCTACATCGGCAAGGTGTCGCGGCTGATGCCGACGGCCGACCGCGGCCAGGGCGCCATCCCAGTGCGCGTCAAGCTCGACATCCCCAAGGAGGAGGAAGGCGTCTACCTCAAGCCCGACATGGGAATCATCGTCGAGTTCCTCAAGAAAAAGGACTGAGCGGCGAATAACGCTTGGCCACCCGTGGGGCAGGTTTCTAACCTGCCGTGGGTGGAGGCAGGTTAGAAACCTGCCCCACGTCCGATTCATCGTTCGTCCCCCAAAAGGAAGCCTCGCATGGCCGCCGAACCGATCGTTTCCGTCTCGCAGCTTCACAAGTTCTTCAAGCGCGGCAGTGAGAAGATCGACGTGCTGAACGGCTTGAGCTTGCAAGTTCCGGAAGGGCAATTCCTGGGGCTGATGGGTCCCAGCGGCTCCGGCAAGACGACGCTGCTCAACTTGATCGCCGGCCTGGACCGGCCGAGCGAAGGCGCGATCCGCGTCGGCGACCGCGTCATCAGCGACATGAACGAGGGCCAACTGGCGCGATGGCGGACGCGGAACGTCGGCTTCGTCTTTCAGTTCTACCATCTGCTGCCGGTCCTCAACGCCTATGAGAACGTGGAATTGCCGTTGCTGCTTCTGCCGTTGTCGGGAGCGCAGCGACGGCAGCAGGTGCTGACGGCCCTCGATCTCGTCGGTCTGTCGGACCGGCTGTACCACCGGCCCGGCCAGCTGTCCGGCGGTCAGCAGCAGCGCGTCGGCATCGCGCGGGCCATCGTCACCGATCCGACGGTGATCGTGGCCGACGAACCGACCGGCGATCTCGATTCGAAGTCGGCGGAAGAGATTCTCGATCTGCTCGTCGAATTGCAGAAGGGGCTGCGCAAGACGATTCTCATGGTGACGCACGATCCGCGGGCGGCCGCTCGCGCCCAGCGCGTGCTGCATCTGGACAAGGGCCGGCTGGTCGATGACGTGCCGATGCGGCCCAGCGAGGCCGTTCAAGGCGTCGCCCCCGGCGCGTTCCAGACGACGCCGGCGGTGGGGCCGATCGAGACGGGCGTGCAGAAGGCGGCGGAGTGATCGTTTAATTGCAGGGCCGGCGAGCCGGGCGCGTAAGCGCCCGGAGTCCGACCGCTGAAACCATCTCCGGGGGCTTACGCCCCCGGCTCGCCCCGGGAGTGCCTGCGATGGAAGCGCTGAAAGCCGTCCTGACCTGGCTCGTCGCCGTCGTCGCCGCCGGCGCCGGCCTGGCCGTCGTCCTCATTCCGACTCTTTCCTACTTCGACGATCTCTTTACGAAAGTCCTCATCGTCGCCGCCTCCGCCGCGGTCGTGCTCCTGCTCTTGGTCGTGTTCCATCGGCCGATTCTTTTTTACCTCCGTTTCGTCCTGAAAAGCCTTTTCCGCAACCCGCTCCGGACCGGCCTGACCGCCGCCGCCACGATGCTGCTGGTGTTCATCGTCACGCTGGTCTGGACGGTGCTGTGGTTCCTGCACATGGTGACGGCCGAGAAAAGCAAGGACCTCAAGGCGATCGTCACGGAGCGCTGGCAGATTCCCAGCCAGATGCCATTCTCCTACGGCGCCGACCTGGCCAAGTTCGTCCCGCCGCCGGACTCCATGACGTGGCAGTTCTACGGCGGCACGCTCGACCCCGGCAAGCTGACGCGCGAGAACATCGTCTTTTTCTTCTGCATGGATCCGAAAAAATTCCTGACCATGATGGACGGCATCGACGAGTTCACGCCGGACCAGGTCGAGCAGCTGAAAAAATGGGCCGACGAGATGGTCAAGGACAAGCACAAGGTGCTGATCGGCATGGACCGGCTGAAGGCGCTGAACAAGAAGCCCGGCGAGCACTTCACCGTCCACAGCATCAACTACAAGGACATCGACCTGGACGTGGAGATTTTGGGCGCGCTGCCGGCCGGGCGCTACGGCCAAAGCGCGGTCATGAATTTCCAGTACCTCAACGACGCCCTCTTCGAGGACTACCCGCGGCAGCACCAGGGCGCCAAACACCCGCTGGCCGACAAGACGCTCAACCTCGTCTGGCTGCGCGTGCCGGACGTCAAGGCCTACGAAAGGGTGGCCGACGAGGTGGAGAAGGCCTACGCCGACAGCACGCCGTCCGTCAAGTGCGAGACGGCCTCGTCCGGCGTGGCCGCCTTCCTCGACGCCTATCGCGACCTCCTTTGGGGCATGGAATACCTGTTCACGCCGATCGCATTGGCCAGCATGGCGGTGGTGATCGCCACGGCCATTAGCATCAGCGTGCGCGAACGCCGTTCGGAAATGGCGATCCTCAAGGTGCTGGGCTTCGGGCCGTGGCGCATCTTGTTCATGATCCTGGGCGAGGGCCTGCTGATCGGAGCGGGCAGCGGCTTCCTCAGCGTGGCGGCGACGTACTTGATCGTCAATGTCTGGTACGGCGGCATTCCCTTCCCGATCGCGTTCTTCCCGGCGTTCAAGATTCCGGCGCTGGCTTTCGTGTGGGGGCCGCTGATCGGCGGAGGGACCGCCCTGGTCGGCAGCATCGTGCCGGCCTGCAACGCCATGTACGTCAACGTCGCCCAGGTGTTCGCCAAGACCGCATAACCCAGGGATGAAACGGGCAAGCCGATGAATCCTCTTTTGCAAACCGGCCGTGGGCGAAACGTTCAGCGTGGAATGCGGAGATGAAACGGGCAAGCCGATGAATCCTCTTTTGCAAATTCCCTTGACGGCCCTCGTCTGGGTCGTGGCGGCGGCCGTCGCGCTGTTCGTGGCGGCGCTGGTCATCATCGTGGTCGCCATGCTTCTGCTCAGTATCCCACTTATGGTAGTGGTATACTTGCAGATCATGCGAGCGCGTATCGAGTGGTTTCGCAGTTGGTCGGGAATGAGTAGTCGTCCTATTACGTGGTTGCCTGGCCGGGTGCCGTTCACCTACAACATTCGCAACCTGCTCGTGCGCTGGCCCAGCACGCTCTTGACCGGACTCGCCTTCGTTCTGGTCATCGGCCTGATGGTGGTGATGCTGGCGTTCGTCAACGGCCTCTACAAGCTGACACAGGGCAGCGGTCAACCGGGAAACGTCATGGTGCTGGCCGACGGCGCCACCGACGAGCTGTTCAGCAACCTCCCCATCGACGGCATCAAGCTGATCGCCAACGCGCCCAAGGCCGCGGATGGGACGCCGCTGGTGAGCAAGGACGAGGCCGGCAACGTTCTGGTGAGCTGGGAGACGTACGCCGTGGTCAACCAGCCGATCCCCGGCGCCAAGAAGGGGGAGCGGGCGCGGCGATTCCTCCAGGTGCGCGGCGTGGTGGATCCGGTCGTTTCGGGCGAGGTTCACAACCTGCCGCTGCATGAGGGCGGCGCCTGGTTCAGTGAGGTGCAACAGGTCGAGGTGGACGGCCGATCCGTGGACGCCATTCAGGCCGTGCTGGGCGAGGGCATCGCCCGCGAGCTGGGCCGCGACCGGGGCAAGGCGTCGCTGGCGCCGGGCGACGTTTTCGACCTGGGGCCGCGGAAATGGGTGGTGACCGGCGTTCTCGTATCGGCCGGCTCCACGTTCGATTCCGAGATTTGGGCCAAGCAGAGCCGCGTCGCCGAGATGTTCGGCAAGCAGAACTACACCGCCGTCGTGCTCCGCACCGCCGACGCGGCCACGGCCAAAACGGTGGCCGACGATCTGACGAAGAACTACAAGACGACGGCCGTGCAGGCCCAGACGGAAACCGAGTACTACGAGAAGCTCAACACGACGAATCAGCAATTCCTTTACACGATCGTCTTTATCGTCATTATCATGGCGGTGGGCGGCGTGTTCGGCGTTATGAACGCCATGTTCGCGGCCGTGAGTCAGCGGACGAAGGACATCGGCGTCATGCGCATTCTCGGCTACAAGCGCTGGCAGGTGCTGACGTCGTTCTTTTTGGAGTCGCTGCTGCTGGCGGTGATCGGCGGTCTCTTGGGCTGCGCCGTCGGCTGTCTCGGCCACGGCTGGACGGCGACGAGCATCGCCGGCAGCGGGGCCGGCGGCGGCAAGAGCGTGGTGCTGAAACTGATTGTGGATTGGAGGATTCTGGGCGTCGGTCTGGGCTTTTCGCTGCTGATGGGGGCGGTGGGCGGTCTGCTGCCGGCCCTGTCGGCGATGCGGCTCAAGCCACTGGACTCGATGCGCTAAGCACCCTCGTGCCGGGGCTCCGCCCCGGCACGCACTGCCCAGCAGGCTCTGCCTGCTGAATCATCCAGACGCGAGGCAGAGCCTCGCCAGCAGCGCGCTCCCGGGCAGAGCCCGGGAGCGAGTGGTCATTCCAGAAACGGCCGCACTTTGTCGAGCATCTCCGGCCGGCCGAGCGCCGATTTGCCGAAGCCGGGTTCAGCCCCGGCTTTGACGGCCTCTTGCTGGGCGTCGGCGTAATTGCTCACCAGCATGACCGGCGTCGCCCGCAGCGCATCGTCCGCCTTGATCCGCCGAATCAGCTCCAACCCGGAATCGCCGTCGGCGTCGAAGACGCGGTTGACCAGCACCAGGTCAAATTTCGCTTGCCGCAGCTGGTCCAGCGCCTGGACCGACGTCGAGGCGGGCGTCGCCTCGGCGCCGAAACTCCGCAAGGCCCAGGAAATGCCGCCGTGGTCGGCGCCGCATTGGCCGACGCTCAGCACGCGCTTGGGGGTCATGATTCAACCACAGTCCTTATTGCCGCCTACTTCTTCGGCGGCGTGCCGACGCGCACCTGCGTCACCTTGCCTTCCGGGCTGGTCACCACGGCCATATCCACGCCTTCCTTGAGGGCGTCGTTCTTGAGGCCGTCCTTGCCGGTGAATTTCATCGGTTGGTCCGCCGTGTAGATCAGCACCTTGGTCGCGTCGTCCACCTTGAAATCCACGTCCGTGTCCTGCTTCTTCTTCTTGACCGTCACGGTCACGACGCCGGCGTCCGCGTCCACCTTCTTGAGCTTGCCCTTGGCCGTCTTCGGCTTGGGAATCTTGCCCACGTCCAGCTCGGTCACCTTGCCGGAAGCGTCGGCGAGGACGCCGACGTTGGCGCCGATCTTGACCTCCTCGTTCTTCAAGCCGTCCTTGCCGGCCAGCTCCTTCTTGTCGGTCGGCGTCGCATAGACGACCACCTTGGCGGAGTCGTCCAGGGTATAATCCATGTCCTTGGATTCTTTTTTGACCTTGATCGTCACGGTCAGGGCGCCGGTCGCGGGGTCCACCGTCTTGATGACGCCGTAAACGGGCTTGGGCGCCTTCTGGGCCGCTTCGGCGCTGAGGCCGAAAACGGCGCAGACCGCCAGCGCAGCCCCGGCGCTTGCGAAGCCGCGCAGCATCGTCTTTCGCATCGTCTTTCCCCTGTGGGCGGTATTCAATGAATCGGCGGCCGAGCGGACGCCGCAACGGTACATGCTGCTTCCTGGCCGCGAACTTAGCAAGCAAAAACAGCGCCGCCGCCGCCACTTTCAGAAGGCCCAGGGCGCAGGTACAATTGCGATCGAGACCTCGCACGACGGCAGGGGCGCCGTTTGCGTCTCCATTCTCCTCGGCTATCCCGAAGGCAGGCGACATGGCGGACGGCACGGGCAAGCTGGTCGGCATCGACCTGGGCACCACGTTTTGCGCCGTCGCCACGCTGGACGACCACGGCCAGCCGGTGACGCTGCCCAACCGCGATGGCGAAATGCTCACGCCCAGCGCGGTGCTGCTGCCGGCCGACGGCGAGGCCGTCGTCGGACAGGCGGCCCTCGACGTGGCGCTGGAACAGCCCGACCGCGTGGCCATGCTCATCAAAAGGCGCATGGGCTATCCGACGTATGGCCGATCCGTGGCCGGGCGCGAGTTTCGCCCCGAAACGCTGTCGGCCGTCATCCTCCGCAAGCTCGTGCTGGACGCCGAAGCCCGCATCGGCCCCGTTCGTCAGGCCGTCATCACCGTGCCCGCCTATTTCGACGACACCCGCCGCAAGGCGGTGCAGGACGCCGGCCGGATCGCCGGCCTCGATGTGCTCGACATCCTCGACGAGCCGACCGCCGCCGCCCTCGCTTACTCGTTTCAGACCGCGGCGGCGGCCGCGGCCGAACCGAGTCAGCCGCGCACCGTCCTCGTGTACGACCTCGGCGGCGGCACCTTCGACGTGACCCTCGTCCGGCTGTCGCAGAAACGCTTCCAGACGTTGGCCATCGAGGGCGACGTGCGCCTGGGCGGCAAGGACTGGGACGACAAGATCGTGGACCACGTCGCCGGCCAGTTCCAGAGCAAGTTCGGCTCCGACCCGCGCTCCGAGCCGCTTTCCCTGGCCGCGTTGCAAGCCGCCGCCGAGCGGGCCAAGCGCACGCTGAGCAAGATCCCGCAAACTTCCGTCACCAGCACGCACCGCGGTCAGGTGCTGACCGTGCCGCTGAGCCGGGCCGATTTCGAGAACCTGACGCGCGACCTGCTGATCCGGACGAAGCTGACGACGCAGCAGCTGCTGCGCCGGGCCGGCCTCAGCTGGGACCAGGTGGACCGCGTACTGCTGGTGGGCGGCTCGACGCACATGCCGATGACGCGGAACATGCTGGAGGACCTTTCCGGCAAGCCGCCGGACCAGTCGCTGGCGGTGAGCGAGGTGGTGGCGCGGGGCGCCGCTCTGCACGCCGGCATCACCGCGGCCCATCGCAACGACAGCCTGGGTCCGATGGAAGCGGCGGCGGCCGAGGCGCTGGGCGAAGTGGTTGAAATCAACGTCAACGCCCACGGCCTCGGCATCGAGGTCAAGCAGGCGGAGGAGCGCATCAACGACGTGCTGATCCCCAAGAACACGCAGCTGCCGACGGCCGCCAGCCGGGTCTATTACACCGTGGCGGAGGCCCAATCGAAGGTCCGCGTCAAGGTGCTGCAAGGCGAAGCGCGGCAGCCGGGTGCCTGCATCAGCATCGGCGAATGCTGGATCGACGGGCTGCCGTCGTCGCTGCCGAAGGGCGCCCCGGTGCAGGTGCGCTACGGCGTCGGCAGCAACGGCCTGATCGACGTGATGGCCCTGGACATGACGAGCGGCCGAATGGCGCGCACCACCATCCATCGCAGCAGCGGATTGCTGGATGAGGAGATTGCGCGCGAGGCGGCCTGGGTGCGGCGTTTGCGGATTCAATAGAATGGTAGGGTGGGTCGAGCGTCAGCGAGACCCACCGACGCCGATTCTATCCCTCCTTGGTGGGTCTCGCTCACGCTCGACCCACCCTACAGCCGCCGTTGCGGCGACGTCGTCTTCCTTCCTGCGGAGCCTTGCGGCATGTTGCGACTGGACGCACCTCGCCTCGTTTCCTTCTGCGACGGATGGACCCGGCGCGATTTCCTCCACGCCGGCGCCCTGTCGGCCCTCGGCCTGACGCTGCCCGGTTTCCTGGCCCAGAAGGCGGCCGGGGCCGTGACGGACAACGACGTCAATTGCATCATGCTCTTCCTCGTCGGCGGCCCCAGCCAGCTCGACACCTGGGATCCCAAGCCCAACGCTCCCGATGAGATTCGCGGCCCGTTTCACGCCATTGACACCAACGTGCCGGGCGTCCGCATCACCGAAATCTTTCCGCAGATGGCCCGGCACGCCGACAAATTCTCGCTGATCCGCAGCGTTTACCACACGGCCACGGCGGTCCACGACACCGGCCATCAGATGATGCAGACCGGCCGGCTGTTCACCGGCGGCGTCGAGCATCCGCACATCGGCTGCGCCCTCGGCTATCTCAAGGGCGGCCGCGGCGAGATGCCGCCGCACGTGCTGATTCCCAAGCCGATCGGCCGCACTGGCGGCAACCTGCCGCACGGCCAGACGGCCGGCTTTCTCGGCAAGCGCTACGACCCGTTCGTGCTGAACGCCGACCCCAACGACAAGAATTTCACCGTTCCCGATCTGCTGCCGCCGGATTACATCTCCGCCGTCCGGGCCGACCGCCGGCAGCGGATGCGCGACGCCGTCGAGGGTGAATTGGCCGCCTTCGAGAACGAGGCCCAGGCCAAGCAGATGGACGATAATTTCAACCTGGCTTATCGCCTCATGTCCAGCGCCCAGGCCCGCGAGGCGTTCGCCCTGGACAAAGAGGCGGCGTCGGTGCGCGACCGCTACGGCCGGACGCGGTTCGGCCAAGGTTGTCTGCTGGCCCGCCGGCTGATCGAGCGCGGCGTGCGCTTCGTGACCGTCAACATGTTCGAGACGGTCTTCGACGAGAAGACATGGGACATCCACGGCTCGGCGCCGTTCACCGATATCGTGGAGATGAAAAATCTGATCGCGCCGAATTTCGACCAGGCGTACAGCGCCCTTTTGGAAGATCTGTCGGATCGCGGCATGCTGAAGACGACGATCGTGACGGCGCTGGGCGAGTTCGGCCGGACGCCGAAGATCAACCCGGCCGGCGGCCGCGATCACCACCCCGGCGTTTGGACGATCATCATGGGCGGGGGCCCGATCCAGGGCGGCCGGATCGTCGGCGAATCGGACGAGCTGGGGTATTTTCCGAAAAGCCGTCCGGTGTCGCCGGGCGAGGTGGCGGCGACGCTGTACCAGGCGCTGGGCCTCGACCCGCACCACGACCTGCCGGGGCCGCAAAACCGGCCGCTGCCGCTGGCTGAATACAGCATCAAGCCTATCAAAGAGTTGTTTTAGAGCAATTCTGTTCGTCGATTACACGGCCGGATGCATGGCGGCGAGCTTTTGCACGGTCGATCGGTTTCGCATCGTGGAAGCCGTCGCGATCGTCCTGGCCACGACCGGCCAGCCGACCAGCGAGTCGCTGAACCTGCCGCGGCATAGCCAGTACAGCTCCCGTCCATGGACGTGAAAGTCGTCGTACTCCGTACGCAGGGACAGCAGCTTCCGCGCGGCCGCCTCGGCGGGAACGTCGCGCAGGAAGCCGATGTGGAGCGTGTGGCCGGGCGCCTCGATTTCCGCCGCCGCGAAGGGACGGAAGGCGGCGACGACCGCGAGTTCGGCCGGGGTGCGAAGCAGCGTATCGACCGGGTAGCCAAGGGCGGCATGCAGATGGGCCTCGATCCGTCGCTCAAGGTCGGCGGCGTCCGCCTCGGCGGCGTCGAAGATCACGTTGCCGCTAGCAAGGAAGGTGGAGACATTGACGAAGTTCAGCGCCTGGAAGAGATCGCGCAGCTGATCCATCTTGACGCGGCGCTTGCCGAGGTTGATGCCGCGGAGGAAGGCGATGTAACGGTGCATAGGGTCATGTCGGGCCATACGGCCTCCCCTGGTAAACAATCCCGGCAGACGCCTTACGCCGTCTGCGGCAAATGCCGGCCTGAATCCGATCCCATCCCTGTTTTTGCTTGCCCTTTCCGCCGCGACAGGGTAGTTTACATCCAATCCCCCCGCCGCCGGCAGCGATTTCGGCGCAAGATTCGCTTGGAAATGCGTTCCCTGGTGGAAGCGATCCCGGAACGTTCCGCGCGAGAAGCCCTATAACGCGGTCGGCGGAGAAGTGCGACGAAGAGGTCGGTCCCATGATGCAGCGCCGCAACAAGATGCGTACAATCGGCATGGGCCTCGCGGCCGTGCTGATGGGGGCGCTGCTGCCCGCCGGCGCCCATGCAGAGGAACTGCTGTTCCGCAACGAGACGAACGGCCCGATCATCATTCAGGCGGCCTGCGTGGTCCGCGGCGTCCTGCGGCGCGACCGGCCCTATCTGCTGAAGCCCGGCGATGCAACGCCGGCCATCGTCTTGCCCGGCAACAAGCTCATCACCATTTACGACGGCCTCAACACCAACCGCGTCATCTTCCAGGGAACGATCCCCGGCGGCCTCGGCAACCAAGCCTTCGGCGTCGGCATCGACCCAACCGGCGGCGTCATGGTCAGTCCCAAGGCCATGCCGCCGGGGCCGTAACCCCAACGGACGCATGAACTGGCTGTCCCCCCACGATCCCGTCAGCGCCTGGACCCACGGCCTCTGGATGCTGCTGTGCATCCCGGCCGGCGGTCTCCTGGTCTGGAGGCGCCGCCGCGATCCGCTCGCTTACATCGGCTCGGCGATTTTCGCAATCAGCCTCGTCGCGTGCTTCGGCGCCAGCTGGCTTTACCACTCTACGCCGCCCGGCCCATTCCGGGAAAGGCTGCACACGCTCGATTTCCTGGGCATCTACCTGCTTATCGCCGGCAGCGCAACGCCGATCGCGCTGTCGATCCTGCGCGGCTGGTGGCGGCGCTGGCTGCTGGTCCAGATTTGGGCGCTGGCGGCGGCCGGCGCCGTGCTGCGGCTGACGGTGGGGATGCCGTACTGGGTGGGGACGTCCTTCTACCTGGCGATGGGCTGGATCGGCGTCGTCGCCTATTTCCAGCTGGCAAAGCGGGTTTCCCATCGGGCGCTCCTGTGGCTGTGGGCCGGCGGCTTCTGCTACAGCATCGGCGCCGCGATCAACCTCGGAGCGTGGCCCAATCCCCGGCCCGGCGTCTTGGGCCCCCACGAGCAGTTTCACCTGTGGGTGATGGCCGGCAGCGCTTGCCACTTCATTTTCATATGGACGGCCCTGAGCCTGCGTCCTGCCCCGGCCGCACTGGCGCCGTCAGCGGCCCGTACATCTCCGGCCGTCGATGCGCCACCCGATCCAGCTCATACTTTCCTGGAACTATGATGAGCCGTTTATTGCGGGCCGCGCCGGGGTCGATCTCCGCCGTGACGATCTCCGGCGCCTCCGCGCCGGCGGCGGCGAGCAGGTCGCCGTTGCAGTCGATGATGCGGCTCTGGCCGATGAAGCGGAAGCCGCGCTCCTCGCCGATGCGGTTGCAAGCGGCGTAATAGACGTGGTTCTCCAGGGCGCGGGCGGCGGTGAGATGGCGAATGGTCGGCGCCGCCCCGGTCGGCCAGTTGGTCGGCAGCGCGACGAGATCGGCGCCCAGCACCGTCAGCACGCGGGCCGATTCCGGGAAGCTGCCGTCGTAGCAGATGTTCATGCCGACGCGGAGACCGCCGAGGTCGTGGACGGCGAAGGGCCGATCGCCCGGCGTGGTGAAACGGTCCACTCCCAGAAATGGCAAGTGGATTTTGCGGTACGCAGCAACGAAGCCGGCGGGGCCGATGAGGGCGCAGGCGTTGAAGAGGCCGCCGGTCTCGCCGCGCTCCAGCATCCCGACGACGGCCCAGATTCCCAGCTCACGGCAGTCGGCGGCGACGGCGTCGATGGACGGCCCCGGCGCCGCCTCCGCGAACGGCATGGCTTCGTCGCGGCTCTCGAAGCAATAGCCGGTCAGGGCGCATTCAGGGAACACGGCCAAGCGGGCGCCGAGACGGGCGGCGTCGCGCAGACCGGCCCGGATGGTCCGCAGGTTGAACGGCACGTCGCCGAGACGGCAGTCGATCTGCACGGCGGCGATTTTCCAGAGGCTCATGCACGTCTCCTGTAGCCACGGAACTCTCATTGTACGGAGCGCACGGCACGCCATATGCAAAGGCATATCCACGAGCCGGCCACTTGATGCAGACGCCGCCGCCTTGGGGGGTCCGGCCCGGACGCCCATCGGAAAGGAGAGCGCATCATGGCATACAAACCAATGACTGCGGCGCCCGTCGACTCCTCGCGGCCCAACGCCGCCGGCGTCGCTCTGCTGCGGGGCGTCCGCATTTTCAGCGTGGCTTCCATCATCCTGGGCATCCTCGGCGTGGCCTTTTCGTGGTGGCTTCCGTTCGGCATGGTGCTGGGCCTCGCCGGGCTGGTCCTCGGATTCGTCGATGCCGTCATCGCCCGACGCCGGTCCCTCTCGTTCCGCCTGGCGATCGTCGGCATCGTCGTTTCCGCCGCGGCCCTGGCGCTGGATATGGTCGTCGCCGCCCTGGGAATGCAGACCGTGACCTTCGGCGGTTGGCATTGAATCGCTGGCCCCAGTATCGGATTTGAAAGGAGTTGAGCTGGCCATGAGCGAAAACGGCGCGGGTTACTTCAGCAACGCCCATGATCGCACGAGTGCGGACTTGGTCGATCGGGCCTGCCGGCTCTGGGAAGCGCAGCGACAAGCGGCCGCACGGGCGGATGTGCCGCGGCGCGCCGCCCGCGCCTTCACCATCGCCCTGTCGCGCGAGGCCGGGACTCGCGCCGCCGCGACGGCAAAGGAAGTGGGCGAGCGGCTGGGATGGCACGTCTACGATCAGGACCTCCTGGAAAAAATCGCCCAGGAAATGGGGTTGCGAACCAAGCTGCTCAAATGCGTCGATGAGCGCCAGCAAAGCTGGTTGCAGGAAACCGCCGAGGCCTTCCTGTCGGAGACGGTGGACAGCGAGTGGAACCCATCGATAAGCGAGAGCTCCTATGTCCGTCATCTGGTCGAGACGGTGATGGCGCTGGGGACGCACGGCGAATGCGTGATCGTCGGCCGGGGCGCCGCCTTCATCCTGCCGGCCGAGACGACCCTGCGCGTTCGGCTCACGGCCCCCGTAAAGGCCCGCGTCGCCGCGCTGGCCGATCGTCTGGGAACCTCTGCGTCCGAAGCGGCCCGGCGGCTGCGGACCATCGACCGCGAGCGCCGCGATTTTGTGCAGGACCATTTCTACAAGGATCCGAGCGAGCCGAGCAACTACGATCTGATCGTCAACACGTCGCGGTTCTCCACGGCCAAGACGGCCGAGCTGATCGTGGAGGGGCTGCATCGCCTGCAAGCCGAGGTCGTGCGCCAGGGCGCGGCGCGGTCTTAGTGACTGTCCCATAAGCCTCTCCCCTCTCCCCGCTGCTCCGGGGAGAGGGGTCGGGGGTGAGGGGTTTTTGGCCAAGGAAACCATGCCCCCCTCACCCCAACCCCTCCGCCCCGAATACGGGGGCGAGGGGCTTATGGGACAGACCCTTAGAGCGTCGCCGGCGCGCTCTTTCATCGCTCATCCAAGAGGTGCAGTATGTCCGTCGAATTGCGAGAAGAAGCAGCCGGCAAGGTGCTTATCATCAAGCTGAGCGGCAAGCTGACCAAACAGGACTACGAACACTTCCACCCGGAGGTCGAGTCTCGGATCACGCAGCATCGCAAAATCCGGGTGCTGGTCGAGATGCACGATTTCCACGGCTGGACGATGGGAGCGCTGTGGGAAGACATCAAGTTCGACCTCAAGCACTTCGCACATATCGAGCGGCTGGCGCTGGTGGGCAATGCACAGTGGGAGGCGGGCATGGCGGCGTTTTGCCGCCCGTTCACCACAGCCGCGATCCGCTTCTTCTATGAAAACAAGGCGGAACAGGCCCACCAGTGGATCACGGAGGGAATCGCCCAGCCCGTTTAGGGGACGCTCTTCCTCACCGCACGCGCAGGCGCTGGGCCATCGCCTCGATGCGGTCGCGGCATTCGTTCCGCGCGGCGGCGTAGCTCTTCGAATCGATCCGCCCGGCCTTGAGATAATCCAGCACCACCGCTTCGGCGGCCGCGAACTCCGCGCAGGCGTGGGCCACGGCCGAGGCGATCTCGATGGGGATCGTCGTCACGCCGTTGCGGTCCGCGTGCAGCAGGTCGCCGGGATAGATTACCGCTCCGCCGACGCGCACCGGCAGGTTGATCGCCGGGATGTGGCAGTAGCCGTGGGAGCAATTCGTCCCGCCCGTGAAGACCGGGAAATCGAGCGCCTCCACCTGGTCCAAGTCGCGGCCGGCGCCGTTGGTCACGAGGCCGACCGCTCCAAAGGTCTTGTAGGTCGTACACATCACCTCGCCGAAGACGGCGGCCGCCGGCGGATCGTCGAGGTCCTGGATCACCACCAGCGCCGGCCCCGCCAGCGCGGCGAACGACTCGACCTGCTCGGCGATGCCGGAGTAGACGTCGCCGGCCCGGGGCGCCGCCGCCGAGCGGTAGGTCGCCGTGGAGGCGAAGCCGACGGCCGGCGGCATCTTGGGAAAGCAAGCCGTGATACGGCTGTCCATGTACCCGGCCGTTCGCGGCCGAATATCGAACAGTTCGATGACATTGCAGATCGTCGGCGTGTCGTAACGGCGCAGCAAATCCAGATCGGCGGCGGAAAGATTCGGCATAACGGCCTCCATGGTCAGGGGGGCGTCGGCATCCTACGGGAAAAGGGGTCAGGGGTCAGGGGTCAGGGGTCAGTGTG
>DATKHW010000853.1:0-12310 GCA_035546275.1 Gemmataceae bacterium | reverse complement strand
CCGCCGGCCTCGCCCAGCTTCAGCTTGAGGGGCACCCCCGGATCTTCCGAGCCTCGCCGTTGCAGAGTGTTCCGGCTCGGCGTCTCCTGAACGTCGAGCGTCATCGTCTGGGTGCAGCGCGGGCAGCTCACCAGCTGGCCCGCCGTGTAGTGCTGGGCTTCCAGGGGCGCGTCGCACCCCCTGCACTTGAACGTCACCAGGTCATACTTCGCCATCGTTCGATCCTCCGTTGTTTCGCTCCCGCCCCAGGCGCCCCACCGGCGCACGGTTGCGGAAGCAGGTCCGTGTTTCCGTCGCGCCGCGCTTGCGGTCAGGCCGGACGCAGCGGCGGGTTCCGCCGGTCCTTGGCCCACAGTTCCTCGAAGCGGCGAAACGCCTCTTCCGCATCCTCCCGCCGCCCAGCCCGCTGGCATTCGTCCGCCGCGTCCAGGAACGCCCTAAGCCGGCAACGCCGCTGCCAGCTGCGCCAGCGGCTCGCGTACACTCCGAGGAGCAGGGCGACGAAGCCGAGCAGCGCCCCCATCGGTAGCAGCTCCAGCTCTTCCTGCTGGCCCGACTGCGCCAGGGCCAACGTGACGGCGTCCACCTCGGATCCGTCCCGATAATGCAGCCCGTCCGCCGCCAGCAGGCAGACGGGCATGCCGTACTTCGGGCCGAATTCCCACTCCTGGCCGTAGGTAACCGCCTGACGCAGCGTCAGGAGCAGGAACAGACCGCCGCCCAGAATTCCCCAGACGTTTTTCATGGCGTGATTTCCCCGCATAAAGAGACCTGAACCATAGAGCCGGCCGCGCCGGCCTGTCCCTCCGTCCCGGCCTGGCTCCCGGCGTTCGCTCCAGCAAATGCGATCAGGGCTGCAGTTGCTTTTGCCGCCGCCGATACACCCACAGCGCGATGAGGATAAGGACGCCGCAGCCAAGCAAGATCAGCTCGTTTGTGCTGACCGGCGGCAGAGCCAACGCGGCGGGCGCCGCCGGCGGCGCCGCGGCGACGGGGTTCAGGCGGCGCGCCCGCGCCTCGGCCGCCCCGGCCGCCAGCGGCTTGAGGCCCAGCGCGTACTCCAGCGGGCTCTCCACATACGCCTCGAAGGCGTCGGCGTCTTCCAGCTCGCCCGCGTGCTGCATCGCCCAGAGGCACACGTCGTCGCCGGCGCCGGGCTGGGCGACGGCGCGGAGCAGGTCGGCCGGCCGGGGCAGCCTGCCCAGGCCGCCCGAGGCGTAGAACTCGGCCAGCTTCGCAGCCGCCGGCGGCGAGCAGGCGAAGACGGCGGCCACCGCGTCGTCCCCCATCGCCTCCACGAAATCCCGAGCAGCCGGCCCGGCCCGGGCCACCGCCTGCTCACGCCAGGCGCGGCGCGCCCGCGGGTCGGCGGCCGACAGGTTCGGCCGCGCGCTAGCGCCGAGGCCGCCGGCGCCGGCGTTGAACTGGGCGAACAGGCCGGCCGGCGCGGCCGCGAAAACCCACACGAGGCCGACGCCGATGGTCAAACGATTCATGGCAAGACTCCGCATCCAGAGGCCCAGGGTTCACCGCTCCAGGTCGTCGCGCTCCGGCCCGCGGTCGTCCCCCTTGCCACGCTCGTCGCGCTTACGCTGGGCGTCCCCGCGCAGATCGTCCAGCGACAGCGTCTTGTCGCGCGACTCCTGCTCCGGGCCCTGGCCGGGGCCGCTGCGCGCCTCGGCGATCTCTCCTTGAGTAAGCGACCCGTAAAGTCCGATTTCCTGATCCGCCACGCTCTCGCGCGACGGATTGGCCAGGTTCCTCAGCTCCTTGAGGCCCAGCCGCGCCATCGCGGCGGCGTGGCCGGATCCGATCTTGCGTTGACTCATGGCATTCCTCCGTTAGGGTTGTTGCGGGCGAACACGGGTTTCAGCGGGGGATCAGCGCCCAGGCCGCGAGCACGGCGGCCGACGCCAGCAGTCCCCAGCACAGCAGCATCGAGCCGCGGCCGACGGCGGGGTTGAAGGCCGGGTCGCGGTACCAGCGGATGCGTTGGGCCAGGATGGGCGCCATGCCCCGCTGGAAGGCGATCAGCCAGCGGTCGCTCAACCGCAGCACTTCCTCCGGCCGCAGCAGGGCGCGGCCGGCGACCGAGTAGTTGACGGAGCCGCCCTGCGTCCTCTGCTCGCCCTGGCCGGGGCTATAGCTGCCGGTGTTCCAGGCGCGGGAAGTGTTCTCGCCGTAGCCCTCGAGCACCTGCGTCCACTCGCCCAGGCTCTTCGAGATGCGTTCGGCGGTCTCGATGCCACTGGCCCCGAGGTAAATCTGCGTCGTGCAATTGTCGTACAACAGAGTCGGTTTGTCCTTGAAGGCGGCCTGCACCTGGCTGTCGGACTGGTAGGCCAGCAGCATCCGGACGCCGGCCGAGCGGCCGCGGACGAGCGCCTCCTCCACGGCGGCCAGCGAGCCCAGCGCCGACGCCTCGTCCAGCAGGAACAGGACCTCGCTCTGACGCTCGTCGCCGGCGGCCCCGATCATCCGCACCAGCGTGGACACCCAGCAGCGCAAAAGCCCTTTCTGGGCCTCCAGCTGGTCCGGCGGGATTTGCAGGAACAGCGTCATGCGGCCCCCCAGCAGCTCGCGCGGGTCAAACGTGCTGGCGGCGGCCGATTTGGCCACCAGCTCGCTATCCAGGAAGCTCAAGTGCCTTTGCACCGTGCTCAAGACGCCCGCACCTTCCTTGCTGAGCACGCCCGGCTGCTGCTTGTCGAACAGCGCTCCCAGCTGGCTGCCCAGCCGCGCCGGGATGCCGCCCATGGCGCGCAGCTGGTCGGCGGCGGCGGCCAGCAGCACCGGGTCGGAGGCGATCTCCTGCACGGCGTTGAGGCTGCGCTCCTCCCCCTGGAACCGCATCAATACCAGCGTCAACAGAGCGCAAATAACTTGTACGGCCTTGTCGTTCCAGTGCGGATCGTGTTCGGTCCCCAGCCGCACCACCAGCGCCTCGGCCAGCGCCCGCGCGTGGTCCACCAGCATGGGGTCGTCGGCCCGGATCAGGTCGAGCGGGTTGAGCCGGTCGGCGCCGCCGTTGAACGGCGCCAGCCGGACGACGCGCCGCCCCCGCGCCGCCAGGCGCTTGCCGCAGACGGCGTACAAATCGCCCTTGGGGTCGAAACACACCAGCGATCCACGGACATAAGAGAGCAGGTTTGGAATGATGATGGACACCCCCTTGCCGGCGCCGGTGGCGCCTACCAGCAACAGATGGCAATACTCCCTTAAACGGATCAGCTTGCCGCTCAGGGTGCGGCCCAGGATGAGGCCGGCGTCGCCGAGCATCCCGGCGGCCTGCAGCGCGGATTCGGGCGCCCAATGGGCCGTGCCCGACGCCGTCGTCGAGGGGCGCCAACGGCGTCGCGCCAGCGCCGCCAGCACGACGACGCCGAGGACGACCAGGACCGCCAGCGGTTCGTTGCTTTGCTGCATCGTGCTCCAGCCTCCTGGGGCGAGGGGTCTCTGCGGTCGGGTACGCTCGTCGTCGGGCGGTTTACATCGGACCCAGACCGGGCTGGGCGCGCCTTGCAAAACGCGGGTTGGCGTCGAACAGCCCGGCGAACACGGGATCGGTGAGATAATCGGGCCGGCGGCACACCAGGCTCCCCTGGCCCTGCCGCAGCACCACCGCCTCGTCGCGGCCCAGCCGGGCCAGGTCCTGGGGACGCTGGCCGGTCAGCTCCGCCCACTCCTGGGCCATGTGGTGATTCGAGACGCCGAACACCTGCAGCACCCCCGAATTGTTCACGATGGTCTGCCAGTCGTTCGAGTAAAGACGCCGCAGCTGGCTCAAATCCTGCCAGAACGTCCACGTCTGGAGGCCTGAGCCGCGGAGCAGGGTGATCGCCTGCCGCAGCACCGGCAGCGACGACAGCTGGGCGCACTCGTCCAACAGGAACAGCGTCCGCTGCGGCGGCATGGTGGTGCGCCGCATGACGGTGGTCAGCAGCACGCCGACCCAGAGGCGCAAGAGCGCCTTGTGGCTTTCGAGCTTCTCCGGGGGGATGACGATGTAGATGCTGAGCGGCCGCCCGTCGTAGAGGTCCTGAAGGCGGAACGAGGAAGCCCGCAGCGTCTCCACGACCTGGCCGCTGCCCAGGACGCTGACGTAACTGCACGCCGTCGTCCGGATGCACGGCCGCGTCTGCTCGCGGGGGGCGGTCAGATAGGCGATGAACTGCTCCCTGGCCATGCGGCTCTTGACGGCGTCCTTGTCCAGCATCGTGGCGATGGCCAGGTCGAGGTCGTCGTGGTAGAGCCACGCCCGCAAATTGCCGAGGTGCCGCTCCGGCGCCGGGGCGTGGGCGATGTGAGCGATCAGCCCTCCGATCAAGCCGTTGGCCGTCGTGTTCCAGTACGAATCGGTAGAGAATTCGTGGCCCACGGCCAGAAGCGAGGCCAGCATTTCCGAATCGGAATCGCAATCCGAGCGGGGCAGCGCCAGCAGATCGAGGGGATTCAGGCCGTCGCTGCGCGCCGTCACGAGCTGGAAGGGGTCCAGCACCACGACCCGCTGCCCCAGGGCGCGGCGGCAGCGGCTTGTGACCTGAAACAGCTCGCCTTTGACGTCCATGACGATGACGGGGCCGGGGTGCGTCAGCAGCGTGGGGATGAGGACGCCCCGGCCTTTCCCCGCGCCGGTCGGGGCGCACGTCATGAGCGGCGCGTCCCCGGCGTAGGTCACCGGCCGCCGCTGGCCGTCGGACGCCGCCCGCGGCGTGAAGTAGCTGGTTTCCGCGGCGTCGCGCGCCGTCCACCCCAAGAGCAGCTCCTGTTCCGGCCATTGCCCGTTCGGTTGCATTGGAATCTTGCCTCCTTTGGAATGTGCCCACCATCGCCGCGGCCTTACGTCGCGGCGCCGTCGCCGATCGACGCTTGTCTCATCCGGGTTGCTGCATCAAGCCGCCCAAAAACTCCGGGGGCAGCTTGTCGCGTTCCAGCGTCTTGAGGGCGTCGGTCGCCCGAGCGATGAACGCTCGCAGCGCCGCGACGCAGTCGCCTTTCACCGTGGCCACGACGCCGGCGCAGGCGAGCTTGAGGGATCTTTGCGCCTTGGGCTTCCTGCCCCGCAGCCGGTCGATCTCGCGGGCGACGGCGTCGCGCTTCATGCCCTTCAAGTCCCCTTCCAGCACGCGACGCATCACGTCGTGCTGCTGCTCGGCCGACAGCGAGGCGATCAGCTCGGCCACGGTCCGGCCGACCTTGAAGTCGCGCACGTAGCCGTGTAGGTCCGGGTGCAGCATCCTCGGCAGCCGCAGCGCCCGGCTCACCTCCGGCAGGCCCATGTGGAGGGCGGCGGCAACCTCGGCTTGGGATGTGGCGCCGGTGAGCCGCATGTAGCGCTGCAAATCCTCGGCGATCTCCAGCAGGGACATGTTTTTTCGGATCACGTTTTCAGTGAGCCGCAGCTTCACCTGCCGCTCTTCCGTGACGGGCCCCTCGACCGCCACCGCCTTGAACTTCCGGCCGAGGACGCGGCAGCAGAACAGCCGGCGGTTGCCGCCGAGGCACAGCCACTTCCCTGGCGGTTCCGGGTGTGGACAGACCAGGCCGGGGACGAGCTGGCCATCGGCGCGAATGCTGGCCAGCAGGTCGGTGACGCTTTCCAGGGCGGGGACCCGATTGCCGGCCGGCGTGACGACGTCATCGGGCGGCAGTTCAAGGACCCGCTCCGCGCTTCCCAAGCCGTTTGATGCTGTCATGGAGCCTCCTTTATGGCGAAAATTTGCAGGACGGACGGCGAACGCCGGCGGCGGGCGTTGCGGCCGCTCACGTTCGTTTGCAAATCGGGCCGACGGCGATGATTCAGGTCCCGAAAAAAGGAATTTCTACTGTCCCGTTTTGCGTTGCTTCACGATCGGCCATTTCGCATAGCCGGCTTCCTGGCCCCTTCCGCGGGGCCGCATGCCTGGTTCGACGGCAACTGCCGGGCGAACGGGCCGGGCCTCGCTGTTGAGTGGCCCTCCGCCCCCTTCGAATAATCAATCTCGCAGGGGAACGCGCCAGCCGCACTCGAATTGCCCCGTTGTTTCCACGCTTCGTCGTGGCAACTCGATGCCGCCGTGATGGAGCAGCTGGGCGATGCGGCGGCAAGCGGGGTATTGCTGTAACTACCAGTCGCCAAGTCCACAGAACTTGGCAGCAAGCTCCACGAACGCGTCGCGCGACCTCTATAAGAAAGAACGCGCGAGAAGCAAACGGAGGGAAATGGCTGTAGATTTTGTTGCCGGTACTCCGGGTACGGCGTCCCCCCGCGCCCCAGGCCGAGGATATCGATAATATGGACGTTAGCCGTCCGCCCAGGATCTCGTCCCGGACGCTTGACAGCCCCGCTGCTTCGTGTATTGAAGGGTGGCCACCAATGCTCGACGGCTCACAGCGCCCGCCTTATTTCGGGCTTGGCACAGGCCCCGAGGGGGCACAAGCGCGCAAACCCAGGATACCGACCGCGCCGCAGAAGAGAGGACAACGAAGGGAGTCGGCCGTGCGCCCCGAGGGCAGGGCCGACAAGGATACGATGACAGAGGGATCAACACGAACGAAACTCATTCTCAAGAACGGTGCCGAGGCTGACCCCCTACGCACCGTGAACTTGCTGGGGCGATTACGGGCCATGTTGGACGTCAACCCGAATAAGTTCCAATCGCTGCTGGCGCTTGCTCGGGGCAGGCTTCACGACGCTGCCCCTGAACACATCCCCCCCCTGCGGGAAGCAGGCTTCCTAGACTGCAATGACGAGATACGTTGCGATGTGCGCGACGTACTTCTGAGTGCCTACGTCCCGGAGCCAGAACCCGTTTTAGTCAATCCATTCCGGCTCCAGGACGGCTCAGAGAAGCAAACCGCCGAAGAGGCGCTACAACGGCGCGGCCGCGGCATTTGGGATCTCGTGTTCGGCATCAGCGACGAGGGGCGTGAACGGCATTGAGCAGCCGAGGGCCGCGAGTTCGGCCCGCAGGTGTTCCCGGACCTGCCGCATGACTGTACCCACGGTTTTGGGGCACACTCCGATCTTCTCCGCGATTTCTTTGAAGGTCCACACTTCCAGCCGCAGCTCTGTCACCCGTTGCCATCTCGGGTCGGCTCGTTCCAGGACACGCCACACGAACTCGAACAGATCCTCTCCCTGAAGGCTGCCTGCGGTTGCCGCATGCCGCGCCGCAGCACCTACGGCGTACGCACCCTCTATGGCCGGCCGCCGGGGTTCACGCCGGAGGAATGCGACACCTGCGAAGTAGGCATATCGTTCAACCCACGCCCCGGCCGTCCCGGCCGAGGGGACAGGCCGGCCGAACTTCCGGAGTTCGGCCCATTTGCAGAACACGTTCTGCGACAGCTCCTCCGCGACGTGCCCTTTGAGCCCAAGCCTCCTGAGCCGGCGCAGCGCGCGGTTCCGCAACTTGACGAAGATTTCCGTTGTCAATTCCTGTTCGCGGTTGTTTATCAGCGCCATTGCAGACCTCCTATAGACGCCCAGTTACCGCAACCTGGGAGCGCGCGGCACACTTGCCTGTCGGGGCTTACACCGCGTCCGCCGCCTTCCAGGATTACACCCTCTGATGCCTATGCCTCGCAGATAGTGAGTGTCGATGCCGTCCCCGCATTTTGCAAAGAGCGCGCCGCAATGCGGTCTTTCCGCACGTTTCTTTCTGCGGAAAATCATCCTTGCCACGATTGTCTCCCAGACAGGGACTCTGCGCACCGGAATGCGGTACGGACCACATAGAATCCCACGAACGAGGATGCAACATACCCCGACGGGGGACGCGAGCGGTGGGAATTGAGTCGATCTGGACGCGCTGTTTTGATAAACTGTCGGCGCGGGGTGCCTGAAATTCGCAAACTTGCTGTGCAAAATAGTGCAACTGGTCGATTCTGGAGCGGCCGCTGGCTGTTTTGCCGCCTGCCGGAGCCCCCAATCATGGAGCAGGAGCGAAGCAGAGAGCAGCCCGACGCCGCCGAGGTTTTGCCCCGGCAACCCTACGTTGTGCGTTCAAGCGCCTGGACGCAGCTTTCGGGAAGGCATATCGGATTCCTCCAATTGTCTCTGGACGATCTCGTGTGCCTGCGCGACCTCTACCAAGGGCTGCGGGAGGGAAAAGACCTCGAAACCCTGAGCGCGGCGATGGGAGTTGGCCGCAACAAGAGCTATCGGCTTCTCGGGCCGTTGCAGATGGTCGATCCGCGCGGCCACAAGGGCGATGTCGTCAAAAAGCTACGGAAGGCCGAGAACGCCGCGGATCTACCGGAGGTGATTTTTCACGAGGGCCTGCGTGCCTGGCTGGATGACTTCGCCAGCTTGCTGCAGCGCTGCCAGCGCGGCCACAAGACCATCCGAATACAAGGTGGGGAGTTTTCGATCCTGTGGTTGCTTCCCCGGGTACTGAAGGAATCGCGGTTCCTGGAATTGCACCCGGATGTCGAGATGGAGATCGCCCAAGCGACGTGGCAGGAGTTCCTGCATGGCCTTGCGCACGATCGGGTCGAACTGGGAATAGGGCCAGCGGTGCCGCCTGAGCGCTTGCCGGCCGCTGTCACGGGGGAAAAAGTCCTGACGATGAAACGAGCCCTACTTTGTCACAAGGGCACTCACCGGCACCTGGCCCAGCGCCCTCCGGGCGATTTGGGGCTGGAGGACTTGCGGTCGGAGACGGTGTTTGTGCTCTCCGGCGACACCATCCCGCTGTTTCGGATGAATGACGTGCTGCCGCGGCCTCAATCTGGGGGACGCTGGATTCACGTGGATTCCATCAGCCACATGTACGCGTACGTCAAGCAGGGTTTGGGCGTAGCCATCGGCTATGAGAAAAAGTACGGCCTCGGCGAACCCGATAAGGCGCTGACCGCGGTCGAATTCCCGCAGGGTGTCGTGCCGCCAGCAGTGATCTGCCTATATCACCGAACGGATAAACCGGTGCCCCCGGAGGCGTTGGCGCTTGTGGAGGCCATCAAAGCGCTGTCGCGGCGCGTGTCATGACCTTTTCAGTGAACGACGCTTTGACACTTAAGAGTCAAAATCACGCCTATGAACGCGATCGAAGAGCAATTGGCTCGGCTGACAGATTCGCTGCGAAGGAAGATGGAGGGTCGCTTGCAAGAGGCCGCGTTTGGACCGAACGCGTGGAAACTGCCTCAGCCGCGCGTCTGCGTAATGGAAGCGAAGCGTTCCCGCTTGAGCCTGGGATGGTATTCCCCGCAACGCTGGAAGCAAGGGGCCGTGAAGCTGGACGAAATCGTGCTAACGCCGGCTTCGGTCGGTAAAGGAGTCCTCTACGCGGCCGGCGTAGTCGCGCACGAGCTTGTTCATTTGGCCAACGCCGTGGCAGGCCGGCTGGACACGTCGAGGCAAGGACGTTACCACAACGAACTCTTTCGAGCGACTGCCGAGGCCCTGGGTCTCATTGTCGCCAGGGACGAGACCCATGGATGGTGCGAAACCCAGCTGAGCGAAGAACTGAATGAGCATGTTCGCGATCTCATTCGGCGTGGCGTCGTGAACACGCACGTTTTCAAATATCAAAGGCAATCGGGCCGCGCCAAGGCGTCCCTTGTAAGGCTAACCGCCCCGTGCGGCGTCTTCGCATACGTGACGCTTGCTGAAGCAAAAGAGGTAACGCTTTTATGTGGACATTGTGGAGGTGTACTATCCTTGCCTAGAGAAAAGGCTGGTCGATAGGTGGCCCAGTCCCCGAATCGCTACGCCGCCACCCGGGTATGCTTTCACGTAATCATGACGGCAGGCAAGCATGTAAGCCTGCTTGCACGGCGTAAGCACCCCGATGGATTCATGGTTCGCATAACCCACTTAGGATGAACTATCTCCAAATAAGCCCTGCTTCGCTCGATATCCAATAGAGATAGACAACGTCCTTTGTCTACCATTAACAAGCAATCATGCTTTCATGCAAGCATGACGGCTTGCAAGCATGTAATCGTGATCGCTCCGCCACTGTGCCACCCGATACGCTTTGCACAAAATCGCGCGGACTGGCGTCGCAGCGATTTGCGACCGCGAGCTTCCTGGGTATACCACAGCCATTTGCGGCAAACTGCATAATTGACATACTTATAAATAAACGGTATTATAGATCTTGTAACAATAAAGAAGGAATCCGCATGACTGACGTGCGTATCCGTAACGTGGACGACTGGGTCGTCGAGCTGCACCGCAACCGGGCAAAGCTCGAACGACGCAGTCTGGAGAGCGAGCTGAGGCAGATCATCACCCAAGCCGCCCTGGCGAAGAAGCAAACCTTGGCCGCGGAGCTGCACGCCGGCGTCGAGGCCCTGCGCGCCAAGTACGGGACGTTTTCGGACAGCACTATCGGCATCCGTGAAGAGCGGGATACGCGATGATCGTTATCGATGCCAATGTAGCTGTCAAATGGTATCTACCCGAGAAGGGAACCGAAGCCGCCATCGAACTGACGACAGGCGGCAACCGGCTGGTCGCTCCCGAACTGATCCGCCTGGAAGTCCTGTCCGCCATTACGCGGGGAGTGAGGAACAACAAGGCCACCGCCAGCGAGGCCAGGGCCCAATGCGAGCGCTGGCTGAATAACTTGACCGATGGTGCATTGGCGCTTGTGCCCGAGCACAGTCTGCTTCACGACGCAATCGATCTGTCGCTGAAAGTGAAACACGCGTTTCTCGATTGCATGTACCTGGCCGTTGCCCGGCGGCTTGAAGCTCCCCTCCTGACGGCCGATCGGCCGTTCCACGATCGGGTCAAGCCGTTCTACAAGAGGATTTCCCTGCTGGCCGGCTGCGAGAACAACTGAAACGAAGGCGGAACCCATGACCAAGGCTCAGTCCGTCGATCAGACGCCCCGCCGCGACATGGTCATGCGGGAGCTGGGGCGTCAGATGCGGCTGGTTTCCGAAGAAGCCGCCTACTCGATGTGGGCTTGGCGGATCGAGGACGAGCTGCCTGCCGTGGTGCATGAGGCGGCCGCATCTGGAAAGCCTGGCGACTACCAGGGCGTAGAGATTTCTCCGGTCTACGCGGCGTGGCTGACCGCGCTTGCGGCCGAACTCAGCCATTGGGTCATGCCAGGCCCCGGATTGGATTATGTCCCATACGTGCCTCGCGCCCTCCCGGGCGCCGGCGGCTCCGATCCCGGCCACGTCTCGCCGCCGGCCAAAGGACCGGCCACATGACCGGCTCACGCGACCTCATCCCTCGACAGGATGCGTCCGCCGTCCGAGTCCGCGCGCGGGGTACTTCGCTCTCACGCCGCCACGCTCCAGCCATCGTCCGGCACGCCGGCGACTCGGCGCAGTTCGCCTGGGAGGAATTCTTCCAGGGCGAGATCGCCAATCACCACACGCGGAAGAATTACATCCACGCTGTCCGCAAATTCCTCACCTGGGCCGAGGACCACGGTCTGGAGTTGGTACGCATTACCCCTGGCGACGTCGGACAGTATTTCCAGGAGCTGCCGCTGGCCGTGCCGACCAAAAAACTCCACCTGGCGGCTCTGCGAAAATTCTTCGACCGCATGGTCAACCGTCACGTGGTCGTCATCAACCCTGCCGCGACCGTGCGGGCCGAGCGTTACAGCGTCGTCGAAGGCAAAACGGCTGAGATTCGCCCCGATCAGGCCCGGACGCTGCTCCGGTCGATCGACGCCACGACCACGGTCGGCAGAAGGGATCGCTGCGTTCTCTCTGTACTCATCTACACGGCCGCCCGCGTTGGCGCCGTCGCCCGACTCGGCATAAAGAGCCTCCAGTATGACGGCTCACAATACTCACTCCGTTTCGTCGAAAAGGGAAACAAGGCGAGGGAGATACCAGTGCGCCATGATTTGCAGCTGCTGCTGCTCGACTACATCAACGCCGCCGGGATCACGGAGGGCCCGCTGTTCTGCACCGCCTTGGGCAAGACCGACATCCTCACGAACCGTCCCATGACCGGCATCGACATCTGCCGGATGATGAAGCGGCGGCTTCGCGAGGCCGGGCTTCCCACGCACTACTCACCGCATTCTTTCCGGGTGGCGACGGTCACCGACCTGCTGGAGCAGAATCAGCCGCTGGAAGATGTCCAGCACCTCGCCGGCCACGCCGATCCCCGGACGACGCGCCTTTACGACCGAAGGCGGCGGAAGATCACGCGGAACATCGTGGAGCGGATTTCGATCTGACTGCTTCTTCCCTGTCTCAGGCTTGATCGGCCATACGTCGCTGACGGCCGGCTTATCTACCCACCGCCTGAGCAGAACGCGCATCACGAACACTTTCCGCACACCGACGAACCAACGAATCCTGTCGTGCATGTGCTGTGCCCGTTCCGGGCCGCGCAGATGCGCAT
>DATKHW010000852.1:0-8657 GCA_035546275.1 Gemmataceae bacterium | reverse complement strand
TTAAATCCTGAACACTGCAACGGCCATTCTTTTCGCTACCGGATTGAAGGCGGAGGCCTCGTCCAACTTTACCTTGGGGGCGTTCACGAAAGGATCGTCACGTGGTCCCACTTCGGCCACTACAGTGAAGTCGGAGCGAGGTGGTGGGCTTTGGAAGAAGGAGTGAATTGGCAGGAACTCAAGACGTTGTCCAACAAGATCCAGTATCACATAAGGAAACGCATTGCGGTCGCAAAGGTTCGCGCTTGCCCCGTGCTACCGCAGGCATATGCACTTGCTCGGTCCGGATACGCTCTCAAAATGGCCGCCCAAACGCCCTGGGCATATTCACTGGAGTAGGGCATCAACAAGGGATGAAGCCTCTATGTCAGATATGAACCCCCTGCTCCTCCAAACCCGCCGCCACTTCTTCCACCGGTGCGCCCTCGGCATCGGCGCCGCCGCTCTGGCGTCCCTCCTCAACGAGGGCCGGGCCGACGACGGCGCCCTCGTCAACCCGCTGGCCCCGAAGAAGCCGCACTTCCCCGCGAAAGCCAAGCGCGTCATCTTCCTCTTCATGGCCGGCGGGCCCAGCCAGCTGGAGCTGTTCGACAACAAGCCGAAGCTGAACGAGCTGAACGGCCAGCCGATCCCCGATGAATTCATGAAGGGCAAGCGCTTCGCTTTCATGGATTCGTTCGCGGCCAAGACGCCGAAGCTGCTGGCGACGCGCCGCAAGTTCTCCCAGCACGGCGCCGCCGGCACGTGGGTGTCGGAATGTCTGCCGCACATCGCAGGCATCGTCGATGACATCGCGGTGATCCGGTCGATGGCGACCAACGTTTTCAACCACGCCCCGGCCAAACTGTTCGTCAACACCGGCTCGCCGCAGTTCGGCCGGCCGAGCATGGGAGCGTGGGTCACATACGGCATCGGCAGCGAGGCGCACGACCTGCCGGGCTTCGTCGTCTTGCAATCCGGGCCGCGCGGCCCGCGCGGCGGCGCCGCGCTGTGGAGCAGCGGCTTTCTGCCGACGACCTACCAGGGCGTGCCGTTCCGCGGCAGCGGCGATCCGATTCTCGACCTTGCCGCTCCGAAAGGCGTCGTCGCCGACCGCCAGCGCGACGTGCTGGACGCCGTTAAGGAGCTGAACGAGACGCACCTGGCCGACGTCGCCGATCCGGAGATCGGCACGCGCGTCGCCGCCTACGAAATGGCCTACCGGATGCAGACCAGCGCTCCGGAATTGATCGATTTGAGCAAGGAGGATAAAGCCACTCTCGATTTGTATGGGGCCGTTCCCGGCAAGCCGTCGTTCGCCAACAACTGCCTCTTGGCCCGTCGGCTGGTGGAGCGCGGCGTGCGCTTCTTGCAGCTGTACCACACCGATTGGGACCACCACGGCTCCGGCAGCGAGAACCTGACCACGGGATTGGATAATGTCTGCCGCGAGGTTGATCAACCGGCCGCGGCGCTGGTGACGGACCTGAAAAGGCGGGGGCTTTTGGACGACACGCTGGTGATCTGGGGCGGCGAGTTCGGCCGCACGCCGATGGGCGAGGTGCGCGACTCGGTCGGCCGCAATCACCACATCGACGCCTACACGATGTGGCTGGCCGGCGGCGGCGTCAAGCCGGGACTGAACCTCGGCGCCAGCGATGAACTGGGCTTCGCCGTAGTGGAGGACCGCGTCCACGTCCACGACCTGCAAGCGACGGTGCTGCACCTGCTGGGGCTGGACCACACCAAGCTGACGTTCCGCTTCCAGGGCCGCGACTTTCGGCTGACCGATGTGCATGGAGAATTGGTGACAAAGCTGCTGGCGTAACCATAGCGTCGCCGCATTGCAGCAGCTATGCGTCGACCGCTTCGGCTTCCTCCGCCCGCAACCCCTCCAGCAGCTTCCCCAGAATGCGGGCCAACGCCCGCCGTTCCGCCGCGCTGAGCCGTTCATAGAGGCGCGCCGCCGTCGCGCAATTCGCCCCCATGCTTTCCCGCGACACCCGGAGTCCTTTTTCCGTAAGCCGCAGCAACGTCACGCGCCGGTCATACGGGTGCGACTCGCGCTTCAGCAGCCCCTCCGCCTCCAATCCGTCCACGAGCTTCGTCACGTTGCGCGGCGTCACCCCCAGGCGGGCGCCAACCTCGCTCATCTTCGCCCCGGTCGGACATTGCAACGCCATCAGCAATCGGGCCCGCGCCGGCGTCGTGCCGGCCCGCTCCATTTCCGAAAAGATTCGCCGGGTGTACGCCTTGCCGAACTGCGCCATCAAGCCAGCCAATTCCTGAGGATCCGTCATTCCGCTTCATCTCGCTTCCCGCTCGCGCTGCGGGCTTGACACAAAAAGATAGACCAGTACATAATATACCAGTTCTTGCAAATCGCGCCCATCTCGGAACGGGGTCCATCCAGTAAGGGAGTTTCGCATGAGCGACGCCGCTTCGCAAGTCCAGGCCGACCTGCCGCCCATCGAACCGAATCCGCCCGCCGTCGCCGCCGTCCCAGCTTCCATCGCGGCGCCGCGGCCCCGTCCCCGCCTCTGGCCGGGCGTCGCCCTCGTCGTGCTCATGCTGCTCACCATCTGGGTCCCCGCCTGGCTGGACGCGCCGGGCATGGTGCGCTACATGTGCGTGTACTTCGGCCCCATGATCGCGGCGCTGGGCGTCGCCGTTTGGTGGCTGTTCTTCAGCCGGGTCCCCTGGACCGACCGCGGACTCAGCCTGGTCGGCGTCGCCGCCGGCGCCGTCCTGGCCTATTTCCTGTCGCTTCTGAATGTCCCGCTGCTGATCGTTTATGCCGTGCCCACGGTTCTGACTGTCTGGGTCCTGGCGCTGGCCGCAACCTGGTTTATCCCTTGGTCGGCTGTGCGCCTCGGCTTGCCGGCGGTCCTCCTGCTTACGTGGGCCGCGTACCTGTGCGTCCGCTTCGACGGGTTGTACGGCGAGCTGTATGGCACATTTTCCTGGCGCTGGAGCCTGACGGCCGAGCAGAAATTCCTGGCCGAGAAAGCCGCCATCGGCACGGCTTCCGGCCCCGCCGCCATGACGCTGCAACCTGGCGACTGGGTGGGATTCCGCGGTCCGCGGCGCGACGGCCGGCTGACCGGAGTCCGCATCGCCGCCGACTGGAACCAGAATCCGCCGCGCCAACTCTGGTCCCACCGCGTCGGCCCCGGTTGGGGTTCCTTCGCCGTGGTCGGCGATTCCATCTTCACCCAGGAACAGCGCGGCCCGCAGGAGTCGGTGGTCTGCTACGACGCCAACAGCGGCAAGGAAATCTGGGCGCACGACGATGCGACGCGCTTTGAAGACCTCACGAAGATGGGCGGCGACGGTCCGCGCGCCACGCCCATGTTTCATGACGGCAAGATCTACACCCTCGGCGGCAAAGGGCGGCTCAACTGTCTCAACGCGGCGACGGGCGCCGTGGTTTGGTCCCGCGACATTGTGGAGGATTCGGGAGCGACCGTCCCTATTTGGGGCTTCGCTTCCTCCCCGCTGGTGGTCGGCGATGTTGTGACCGTGATCGCCGCCGGCTCCGGCGACAAGAGCATGTCGGCCTACGACGCCGCCTCGGGCCGGCCGCGCTGGTCGGCCGCGGCGGGTAAGCAAAGCTATTCCTCGCCCCATCCCGCCAAGCTGGGCGGCGTCGAACAGGTGCTTTGCACGACGGACGCCGGCGTGACGGCGTTCGACGCCGCCGGCGCCGTCCTGTGGAAATACGACTGGCCGCAGGCCATGCACCGCACCTTGCAGCCGACCATTTTGGACGATTCGGACGTGCTCATCAGCTCCCTGACCGGGACGCGCCGCGTGCGCATCCACCACGACAAGGACGGCTGGAAGACGGAGGACGTCTGGAACAGCCCGGCCCTCATCCCCAATTACAACGACATGGTCGTCTACGACGACGCCATCTACGGCTACAACGCCGACTCGTTCGTGTGCATCAGCCTGGAGGATGGCCGGCAGAAATGGCGGACGAAGGCTTACGGCTCTGGTCAGGTGCTGCTGTTGGCCGACCAGGGTCTGCTGCTGGTCGTGTCCGAGCATGGAGCGGTCGCGCTGCTGAAAGCGACGCCGGAGAAGCGCGAGGAGCTGTGCCAGTTCCAGGCGCTTGAGGGCCAGGCGGCGGAGGGCAAGACGTGGAACCATCCCGTCGTGGCTCACGGCAAGCTGTTCGTGCGCAACGCCGCATTTGCGGCTTGCTACCAGCTGGCGCCGGAAGGTCCGCCGTCCATCGGCAAGTAATCGACATCGCAGATGACATACGGGCCAGGATTCAGCCGGGGCGGCTGAATCCTGGCCCGTATGGCTGACGCTCTCCGCGTCGGGCGGCAAGCTACTTCGGCTTGGCCGGGAGGAGCCGCAGCAAGGCGGCGCCCGCCGCGCGTCGCACGTCGCTGTCCGTGTTGGGATCGGCCAAGATATCGTGGAGCGCCCGGACCAAGTCGGAGCGTTGTGCCTGTGGAGCGATCGGTCCGACGTTGCCGATGAAATCGGCGGCCGCCACGCTGACGAAGGAGTTCTTGTCGCTCAGGGCGCTTAGAACGGCCGGCAAAGCGCGCACGGTGTCGTCGTTGTTGATCGCCTCCAGGGCGCGGAAGGCGCCGATGCGCACGGTCGGATCGCCTGTCGCCAACTCTGGATCGGTGTCGGCCGCAGCAACGATGGCCAGGGCGGCCGGGACTTGCGAGCGAATAATCATGGCCGTCAGGTCCGGCGCTGCGGCGGCTGCCCGCGTGCCGAAGTGTTGCAAGGCGGTGACGCTCGCCAATCGGACGCCCACATCTTCGTCCCGCAGCAACGCTCGGAAGCCCTGTATCGCCGCGGCGATTTGCGCCGGCGTGAATTTCTGCTTGTCCGTCTCCGTTTGCGCCAACTCACCGAGCGTCCGCGCCGCCGCCCAGCGGACGAATCGATCCGGATCGCCCAACGAAACCGTGACGGCGTCCACGGCCGGGAACGCAGTCACGCCCTGAATTTCCAGGGCGTCGATCGCCCGCAGGCGCGAGGCCGCGTCGGGCGCTCCCAGCTGCCTCACGACGCTGGCCAGCGTTTTGTCCAGACCCCGGGCCAGGTCTTCGTACGCCTGCTTCTGCTGCTGTTGCGGCGACGTGTCTTCCGCGGCGACCAGGATGACTCCCGCCGCGAAATTGCGGATCGCTTCGGGCTTGGCGCCCTCGCCGTTGGGCGGCGGGGCGGCGCCCCCCGGTTCCGTCACCGGCTGCGGCGCGGGATGGGCGGCCAGGTTCTTCAAACGGTCGCGCACATTGGCCAGGTCCGCCACGATCGTCAGCGCCGAGGCGCGTACCTGTGGGTCTTCGTCGCCGACGGCCTCTGCCAGGTAGTCGGCGTTCTTGCTGAAATCGGCGCACACGGCCTGAATGC
This sequence comes from Gemmataceae bacterium, assembly GCA_035546275.1. Taxonomy (GTDB): domain Bacteria; phylum Planctomycetota; class Planctomycetia; order Gemmatales; family Gemmataceae; genus UBA4732. The sequence goes on along the minus strand of DATKHW010000852.1, from coordinate 3,287 downwards.
GGTCGAAATGCTGTTTTTGTCGATCTTTGTAGGCCTGGATTTCCGTCGGGTCCTTGGGATCGAGCAAGAGGGGCGCTTCATTTTTTTGCGGCACGATGGAAATGTCGAGCATTTCGGCGGCGAGGTGCGTGTACGCACTGATGCAGGTACGCCGGACCTCCACGGGTTGGTCGGGCGCCAACCCATGGCCGATCACGTTTGGGATGCCCTGGGCGAAGGCGAGATAGCAGTCGCGGATGTTCGGATCGCGGTTCAGCGAGCGCTGCATTTCCTCCGCGGCGGCCTTGGACAGCTGATCGAGCGACTGAGCCGCAATCAGGCGCAGCTCCGGCCCATTGGCCTTCGTGTCGGCCAGAATCTTATCCAGGGCCTCGACCACGTCTTTCACCTGGGCGGCCTGGCCGCGGTGGATGGCGCCCAGCGCACGAGCGGCGGAGCGACGCACCAGGGTCGCGGCCGCCGGGTCCACGTCCGCGTTCTTGGACTCCGTCAGCAGAGAGATCAAATCGGGCGTGACGCCCAGGTCGGGCGGAATTCCGGCCAGCTGCTGGTCGAGGTAGCTGATCTGGCTTTGCTGCGCGCCGAAGCCGCCGGGGCCGGTGAGCTGCGACAGGTTAGCGAGCCGGCGAGCGGTGGAAACCGTTTCGCTAATGAGGTCGATCGTGGCGGCCTTTTGGAGCATGGCGACGTCCCGCTCCTGCCGGGTCCCGGTGGGCGCTTCACGGGCGGCCCTCATCGCCGCTTTGCCCTTGGTCAGAAACGCCTGGACGGCGTCGCTGCGGGCCTGCAAATCAGTTTGAATGCGCGCCAGCTCGGCTTTGGGCTTGAGGGGGTCGTTGACTTGCGTCTCCAGGGTGCGCCAATCCTCCAGCAGCAGCACCTGGCTGAGTTCGCCCAGGTCCATGGCGCCGATGAGCTTGGCGAGGTTGGCGCGGCGGGCGGCGAGGTCGGCGGCCGCCTCCTGACTGAGGATGTTTTGCAATGCAGCGACGGGGCCGCCCGGCGGCGGCGGCGGCTCGACCGGCGGTTGAGCCAGCGCGGCGCCGGCGAAGACCGCGGCGAGAAGCAACCCTCCGGCGCTGGGCCGATGCATTCCGCAACGGAACGGCGCGCCGAGAAGGGAAACCCGGTTGGGAGACATGGTGGAATCTTGCTCCGAGTAGAAGGAGAAAGGGAGCTCCGCATGGGAGCCGTGGGGAGTCGCTCCCCGCTAGGCAATATGCCCCGCCCCATTCATGTTGGCTTAGCGAAAGGCCGACCGCAAGCGCGAAAAGGGAACCGAGGCGGCGCCACAACCCGCCCGCGCCGCCGGGTCTTCCTGGCCTCTCATCCGCGAAGTTGCGCAAACCTTGCGGCCTGCTTGCCAAAATCCGCGCGATCTCTCGTCCCTCGTTCCCACGCTCCGCGTGGGAACGAGAGTGAAATCTTCGGGGGGAAATGTTTGACGTGGGCCGCCTGCATCGCTTATATTGCCGTGTGAGGGGCCGCCGCCCGCCCCGCCTGCCTGCTGACTCTCCTTCCCTCCGCGAGGTCCCACCATGCTCGTGATTCCCGGACGTGCGGGTAAAGACACCTGTGACGGCGTAACGCGCCGCGAGTTGCTGCGCGTCGGCGGCTCCGCCGTCTTTGGCATCAGCCTGGCCGGCATTTTCGGCCTGCAAAAGGCGACCGCCAAGGAGGCCACCTACGGCGGCCCCGGCTTCGGCAAAGCCAAGAGCGTCATCTTGCTCTATCTCCAGGGCGGCCCCAGCCACCTCGACCTGTGGGACCCCAAGGAAAACGTCCCGGACAACGTCAAGAGCGTCTTCAAGCCGATCGGCACCAAGATTCCCGGCGTGCAGTTCACTGAATTGCTGCCGAAGCTCGCGTCGGTCAACGACCGCTGCACCATGATCCGGTCGATGAGCTACACGCCGGTCGGCCTGTTCAACCACACAGCCGCCATCTACCAGATGCTCACCGGCTGGACGGCCGACAAGGTCAGCCCGTCCGGCCAGCTCGAACCGCCCAGCCCCAAGGATTATCCCCACGTCGGCAGCAACATCATCCGGCTCAAACCGCCGGAGGTGCCGATGCTGCCGTTCGTGATGATGCCGCGTCCGCTGCAGGAGAGCAACGTGGTCGGCAAGGGCGGCACGGCCGGCTTCCTCGGCCGGGCCTACGACCCCTACACGCTCTACCCGCCCGGCGACGACATGGACATGAACAAGATGGACCGCATCAAGACCGACGACCTCACCATCCGCGAGGAGGTGACGCCGGTGCGGCTGGAGCGCCGCGGCAAGCTGCGCGACCTCATCAACGAGGGGATGCCCGACATCGAAGAGGCCACCAAGAAGTACAGCCTCGACGAATACTACGGCAAGGCCCTCAGCCTGATCATCTCCGGCCGGGCGCGCAACGCCTTCGAGCTGAGCAAGGAGCCGAAGGAGTTGCGCGAGGAATACGGCATGAACACGTTCGGCCAGAGCTGCCTGCTGGCCCGTCGGCTGATCGAGGCCGGCACGCGCTTCGTCGAGGTCAACTGGCCGAAGGTCGCCAACTCCGACAACCACTCGTGGGACTGCCATGCCGGCCTGTCGAAGCGCATGAAGGACCAGGCGGCCCCGATGTTGGACGCCGGCCTGGCCGCCCTGATCAACGACCTCGACCAGCGCGGCATGTTGTCAGAGACGCTGGTGCTGGCCGTCGGCGAGTTCGGCCGCAGCCCGCAACGCGGCGTCAGCACGTCGGGCAACGAGAACCAGGACGACGGCCGCGACCACTGGCCGTACTGCTACACGGCCGTCATCGCCGGCGCGGGCGTCAAGCGAGGCTTGGTCTACGGCAAGTCGGACAAGACGGGGTCAGCGCCGCTGGAGAACCCGGTCCATCCGCGCGACCTGCTGGCCACCGTGTACCACAGCGTCGGCATCGACCCGGGCACCATCGTCTACAACCACCTGAATCAGCCGCGCGAGCTGGTGCAGGGAGAGGCGGTGACGAGCATTTTGTCGTGATGTCCGTTTAGCCGCGGTTCGCAGAACCGCGCGTTATGGCAACGCGGTTCTCCGAACCGCGGCTAAACGGAGCATTTTCGCATGACCGCATCCGCCAACCAGCGCCGCGATCAACTTCGTTCGCTCTACGGCTTCGACTTCCCGGACGACCTGTTCCGCTTCTGGGAGTTCGTCAACCGCCTGGCCCCCCTGGAGCCGTTGACCGCCCTTTACGCCACTGCGCGGCTTCACCTCGCCGGCCCTTTCGACGTGCTGGCGGGCCGCTTCGACGGCCGCACCACTGCCTAC